>CAMHER010000023.1 GCA_946184215.1 uncultured Clostridia bacterium
GATGCGTCTTGCGCCGCAGACAGCCCGTGTGGAGCGCGGCGGTGCCGAGAAGACCGTCCCGATCGACGAGGTACAAAAGGGCGACGTTTTTCTCGTCCGTCCCGGTGAGAGCATCCCGGTGGACGGCGTGGTACTGGAAGGCGAGAGCTCGGTGAATGAGGCTGCGCTCACGGGCGAGAGCATCCCCGTGGACAAGACCGCGGGCGACCGTGTCAGCGCCGCCACGGTCAATCAGTCCGGCTTCATCCGCTGCGAGGCGACGCGCGTGGGTGAAGACACCACGCTCTCCCAGATCATCAAAATGGTCAGCGACGCCTCTGCCACCAAGGCCCCCATTGCGAAGCTGGCCGACAAGGTCTCCGGCATATTCGTTCCGGCCGTGATCGGCATCGCCCTCGTCACCTTTGGGATCTGGCTGCTGCTGGGGAAGGAATTTGCCTTTGCCCTCTCCCGCGGCATCGCTGTGCTGGTAATCAGCTGTCCCTGCGCGCTGGGGCTGGCCACACCCGTGGCGATCATGGTGGGCAACGGTATGGGGGCGAAAAACGGCATCCTGTTCAAAACCGCCGTCTCCCTTGAGCAGACCGGCAAGACGCAGATCGTCGTTCTCGACAAGACCGGCACCGTTACCAACGGTGAGCCTGTTGTCACCGATCTGATCCCCGCCGAGGGGGTGACGGAAGAGCAGCTGTTCACCGCGGCGCTGGCGCTGGAAAAGAAGAGCGAACACCCGCTGGCCAGGGCTATCACCGCCTATGGCGAGGAAAAAGGCGTTGCCGCTGCGCCGATCGAGAACTTCACGGCTCTGCCCGGCAACGGCCTGCGCGCAACGCAAAACGGCGAAGTGCTGCTGGGCGGAAGCATGAAGTATGTTTCCTCCCTCGTCTCCGTGCCGGACACGCTGCGCGCCGGGGCGGAAGCACTTGCCGAAAAGGGAAAGACCCCTCTGCTCTTTGCAAAGGGCGGCTTGCTGCTCGGGCTGATTGCCGTGGCGGACACCGTAAAGCCCGACGCTGTGGAGGCCGTGCGTGAACTGAAGGGCATGGGGATCCGTGTCGTCATGCTGACCGGTGACAATTCCCGCACCGCTGCCGCCATCGGTGCGCAGGTGGACGCCGATGAGGTGATCTCCGGCGTGCTGCCGGAGGGAAAAGAGAGTGTGATCCGTTCTCTTCAAGAGCGCGGGCGGGTCGCCATGGTGGGCGACGGCATCAACGACGCCCCCGCTCTGACGCGCGCAGACGTGGGCATCGCCATCGGCGCGGGAGCCGACGTGGCCGTAGATGCGGCAGATGTGGTACTGATGAAGAGCCGGATGCGCGACGTGCCCGCTGCGATCCGTCTGAGCCGTGCCACGCTCGTCAATATTAAGGAAAACCTGTTCTGGGCCTTTTTCTACAACATCATCTGCATTCCCCTGGCCGCAGGCGCCTACGCCCGTTTCGGGCTGACGCTCAGCCCCATGATTGGCGCGGCGGCCATGAGCCTTTCCAGCTTTTGCGTCGTAACAAACGCGCTGCGCCTGAACTTCTGCAGGCTCTATGATCCCACGCGGGACAAAAAAATCAAAAACACGCTCAAAGAGCGTGAAGAGGAGGAAAAAAACATGACCAAAACCCTGAAGATCGAAGGCATGATGTGCCCCCACTGCGAAGCACGTGTGAAGAAGGCGCTGGAGGCCGTCGACGGCGTCGCCGCCGCCGAGGTCAGCCACGAGGCCGGCACCGCCGTCGTCATGCTCAGTGCCGACGTGGCAAACGACACGCTCAGGAACGCCGTCGAGGCGCAGGACTACAAAGTTCTCGGCATCGAGTGAGTTTCCGATGAAAAACCGCTGTGCCAGTCGGCACAGCGGTTTTTCAGCTTGTCAAAGAAGTCCCATAGGACTTCTTTGACTGCGCTTCTCCCGCCGCGCATTTTGACTGCCAGTCAAAATGCGATTACCCGAAAAAGCCTGTTGTACCAGGCTTTTTCGGACGACGGGTTATTGTACTCGAGGCGGGTCTTAACCCCCTCGAGCTCCCCCGCGGCTCTGTTATCTAAGCTTTTTTGGAGGTTCTTTGACAATCTCAAGAACCGCTGTGCCTGTCGGCACAGCGGTTTCGATTTTTCAGACCTTTTCAGATGCCGGCAAGGTATCGGACGACCTCACATGCGATCATCAATCCCGCCGTCGGCGGCACAAAGGCCGTGCTGCCCGGCGCCGGGCGGCCCTGGACGCCCTTGGTCTCGCTGCCCTCCTCCCGGATGGCAGGAATCTCCTCGGAATAAATGACCTTCAGATGCTCCACGCCGCGGCGGCGCAGCTCCTTGCGCATGACGCGGGCCAGGTGGCAGTAGCGCGTCTCGGAAAGGTCCGCGATCCGCAGCAGGCTCGGATCGAGCTTGTTGCCCGTTCCCATGCTGCACAGGATCGGCACGCCCGCGTCCCGGCAGCGCAGCACCAGCGCGATTTTGGCGCTGACGGTGTCGATGGCGTCGATCACATAATCGTATTCGGCAAAAGGAAAAATGTCGATATTCTCGGCCGTGACAAAGACCGGGTAAGTCCGGATCACGGCAGACGGGTTGATGTCGGCGGCGCGGGCGGCGGCCACATCGGTTTTCCGCATGCCCACCGTGGAGCGCAGCGCAAGAAGCTGGCGGTTGAGGTTGCTGAGGGAAACCGTATCGTTGTCGATCAGATCCAGCGCGCCGACGCCGCTGCGCACAAGCGCTTCAAAGGCGAAGCTGCCAACGCCGCCTAGGCCGAAGATTGCCACGCGGGCATTCTGCAGCCGATCAAGGCCGTCGCTGCCGAAAAGAATCCGTGCTCTGACAAAGGGATCTTCCATCCTTCTTCCTCCCGTTCGCTTTCCGTCCCATGATAGTGTAAAAAACCGCTCTTTGTCAAGGAAAATGCGGTTGCAATTGCCATAGGGCTGTAATATAATGGCGACACTAAAAACCGGAGGTATCCAAATGGCAACAGGTGAAGCCCAACAGTATTACGCAGCCGCTCTTAAAGCCGGGCAGAAATGCTACCGCGAAGCAGTGTTGAAAGGAGAATATCCTTATCCCCAGGTCCTTGACGAGATCTTTGACGAGCATCTTGCCGCCGGCCGGGTCGAGCTCGGCACCATGAATATCCCGATGGATCAGATCGTCGGAACCAAGAGCCAGGGCCGCCGCAATGCCTTTGCCTCCAACTTCATGCCTCTTCTGCCCATGGAGACGGAGTTCGGTATGAAGTGGCTTTCGCTGTGCGAGGCAAATTTAAGCAGCGAGGGGATCCGCGATCCCATCCGCTGCTACGAATACCTCGGCCGCTTTTATGTGCAGGAGGGCAACAAGCGCGTCAGCGTGCTGCGTGCCTTTGACTCGCCTTCGATCGCGGCGAGCGTTGTGCGCATCATTCCCGTCTGGTCCGAGGAGGAAGAGATCCGCGTCTATTACGAGTTCATGGAGTTCTATGCGCTCAGCAAGCTCTACCGCGTGCGTTTCAGCCGTCCGGGACAATACCGGAAGCTGCAGGCCGCTCTTGGTTTTGAACCGGATCACGTTTGGACGGAGGATGAACGCCGCAGCTTTTTGGCGGCTCTTTCCACCTTTGAGCGCGCGCTTGAATCCCAGCGCGGCGCGGCGCAGCAGGTCTCGGCCAGCGAGTTGTTTTTGCTTTGGCTGCAGCTCTACAGCCTTGGCGAGCTGAAGACCATGTCGGCCAAGGCTTTGGGCGAGTCGATCGCCAAGCTGCTGCCGGACGCGCGTCTGCAGGGCGAGCGTGAGCCCATCGACATGAGCACCGAGCCGGAGCAGGCGGACAAGAACATCTTCTCCAAGCTCATTGACGCTGTGCTCCTCCCCAACCATCTGAACGTCGCCTTTATCAACGACCGCAAGAGTGAGGACAGTCCCTGGGTCTATGCCCACGACCAGGGGCGTCTGGCCATGGAGGAATACTTCGGCGACAAGCTCAGCGTCCGGGTCTACACCGCGCTGGACGGCTGCGAGCCGGATTCTCTCTTTGACGCCGCCGTGGCCGACGGCGCGCAGGTGATCTTCGCCACAACGCCCTCGCTGATCTCCGCCTGCCGCAAGGCCTCGGCGAAATATCCCGACTGCAGGATCCTGAACTGCTCGGTTTCCATGCCCTTCCCCGGCGTGCGCACCTATTACAGCCGCATCTACGAGGGCAAATTCATCTCCGGGGCGGTGGCAGGCGCCATGACGCACACGGGCCGCATCGGCTATATTGCCAGCAGCCCCATCTACGGTGTCCCCGCCGGGATCAACGCTTTCGCGCTGGGCGCCACGCTGACCAACCCGGACGTGGAGGTGCTCCTGCGCTGGACCTGTGTGTCGCAGGACGCGATCCGTGAACTGCGCGAGCTGGGCTGCGATATGATTGCAAACCGCGATGTCATCACCGAGGCACAGGCACATGAGGCCTACGGCCTCTGCCGTGCGGAGGGAGACGGCACGCTCACGCCCATTCTCTCGCCGGTGTGGAGCTGGGGTGAGTTTTATATCCGCCTGATTCAGAGCATTTTCTCCGGTGCCTGGGAAGAACTGGGCGACCGCTCGCAGAAGGCTGTCAATTACTGGTGGGGCCTGAGCTCCGGCGTGGTCGACATCCGCGCCTGCGAGGCGCTGCCCGTGGCGATGGCGGAGCTTGTGGATATTCTCAAGCGCGGCGTGATCTCCGGGCTGATCGCCCCCTTCTGCCGCCGCATCATCGCCCAGGACGGAGAGCTTATCAACGACGGCGGACACGCGCTGACGCCGGAGGAGATCCTGCATATCGACTGGCTGTGTGACCGCGTACAGGGCTCGATCCCGTCCTATGACGAGCTGCTGCCGTTTGCCCGCTCGATCGTCCGTCTGCAGGGTATTTACCGGGAGAAGATTCCGCCGGAGAAGGATGGTGTACAGCTGTGAAGATCCTGCTTTTGGCCGACAAGGAGGACCCCTTTCTGTGGGACTATTACCGTCCGGGCAACCTGGACGGGATCGATCTGATCCTCTCCTGCGGCGATCTGAAGGCCAATTATCTCAGCTTTCTTGTCACCATGGGCCGCGCCCCCGTGCTGTACGTTCACGGCAACCATGACCTGCGCTACGAGACCGAGCCCCCCGAGGGCTGCGACTGCATCGACGACAAACTTGTGGTATACAAGGGCCTGCGGATCCTGGGTCTCGGCGGAAGCGCCCTGTACAGCCATCAGCCCCTGCAGTATACCGAGCGGCAGATGAAAAAACGGATCAACCGGCGGTGGCTCGATATCCGGCGAAAGGGCGGCGTCGATATCCTGCTGACGCATGCGCCGGCAGCCGGTTGGGGCGACGGGCAGGACTATGCCCACCGCGGCTTTGCCTGCTTCAACGATTTTATCGACAAGTACGCCCCCGCCTATCACGTTCACGGCCATGTCCACATGAATTACAGCTACGGCGCGCCCCGCACCATGCAGCACGGTGATACCACGGTCATCAACGCCTGGGGCAAATATCTGTTGGAGATATAAAAAATGGAAGATCCGGGACTGTTGTCCCGGATCTTCCATTTTGCCTGCAAATGCGTATCATTCCTCTTCCACGTCGATCAAAACCCAGGAGATCTTGTCCGGGTTGTCGGGCAGATAATTCTGCACGACCGGAACGAAGCGGGAAGCCGCGGCCGTCTCGGTAATGCTGTGCAGGACGTCTTCCAGATTATACTTATAGGTGCCGCGGTCCGTGGGATAATAGACCCGGTCAAAAAGCTTGAAAAACAGGGGCGTGTTCTGTCCCGTTCCCTCGTCTGTTTTGACAAGGGACGTGGGCGTATAGCTGTAAATAGACAGGACCTTGCCCCGCTCCCGGTCGCTCAGCTGCTGGGCCACGCTGATGGCAAAGCCGCATACGCCGCCGACGGCGCTGGGCGTGGTGGACATTTCGGCCGTGTAGAGAAACTCCATCTCTCCCCTGGACTCATCCGGCACGGGATGGCGCAGATCGGCAAGCACGACCTCGTCAAAGCCCATGTCATACAGCTCTCTCGCCATTTCGACCACATAGTCGCGCACCCGCTGGCTGTAAGGATCCAGCCACATGCCGACGTCGTCGTAATAGTTCATGCCGGAAGCAGTTTTCAGCGCGACCAGCGTGCTGTAGCCCGGGAAGCGCTCATCCACGCAGCAGCTGATCTGCGCGACGAGATAGACATTTTTCTCCTTGAGCATGTCCACATAGCGCTGGATGGAATTGGTGGTCTCGTTCTCGCTGGACAGGCCGTAGGCCACGGCGGCGTTGGCATGGGAAAACCACATCAGGTTGCCGCTGCGCGGCTTCATCTCCAGCAGCAGTGCGTTGCCGGTCTGCAGACGGGCAGCATACTCCTCCAGCTTTTCAAGGGTGAGATTTTCATGCGGGACATAGATCGCGCGCACCGGTCTGACATCCGTGCGGGCGATGGGCAGAACGGAGGAATAATCCGGCGAGTCAAAGCTGATCGAGACGGAGGTGTGCTCCATCACGGGGCTGTCCGTTCCCTCGCTGTCGAGTGCGTCCGAAGCGGTGCTCTCCCCCTCCAGGATGGGCAGCACGACCTTGACGTCGTCCTTGGTGATGACGGCGTACTTCTGCATGCTGTAGAACAGGACGATCAGCAAAGCCACCAATGCCACCGCTACCGCGACAGCCACATAGTAATGCGACCGCTTCTTTCGGCTGCCCTTATAGAATTCGGCGTGTCTTGCCATGGGTCGGTTTACTCCTCAATCATCGAGATGCGGCGGATATGTCTCTCGTCGCCGGAAAACGGCGTGTCCAGGAACGTATCGACGATCTTCAGCGCAAGGCCAGGGCCGGTGACACGCGCGCCAAGCGTGAGGACGTTGGCATCGTTGTGCAGTCTCGTCGCTTCGGCGGAGAAGCAGTCCCCGCACAGGGCGGCGCGGATGCCGCGGACCTTGTTCGCGGTAATGGAAACACCGATGCCGGTGCCGCAGATCAGGATCCCTTTTTCACATTCCCCGCCCGCGACGGCCTTTGCCACCGCCTTGGCAAAGACGGGATAATCGCAGCTTGCCTCGGTATAAGTGCCGAAGTCTCTGACCTCAAAGCCGCGCTTCTGCAGATGGGCAATGATCTCCGCCTTCAGGGCAAAGCCGCCGTGGTCGCTTCCGATTGCAATCATGAGAGAGTTCCTCCGTAAGGTCGTTTTTTATTTTTATCCTGTATAGTTTATCATCAACCGGCGGAAGTATCAAGTATGAAAAACGCGGCGGGGTCTCCCCCGCCGCGTTTGTGGCTTTATATCAGATCATGATGCCGCGCTGTTTGGCCTCAAAGGCAAGCTGGTCGCGGAAATCGGGATGCGCGATCGCGATCAGCTGCTTTGTACGGCTCGCAAGGCTCTGCCCGCGCAGGTGAGCCACGCCGTATTCGGTGACGATGTAATCCACGTCGTTCTTGCTGGTGGTGCAGACCGCGCCGGGCGTGAGCGTGGATTTGATTTTGCTGATCGTGCCGCCCTTCGCCGTCGAGGTAAAGGCAATAAAGCTCTTGCCGCCCTTTGACTGGGTCGCGCCGCGGACATAGTCGATCTGCCCGCCGGAGCCGGACATGTGCTTCGTGCCGACGCTCTCGGCGCAGACCTGACCCCAGAAATCCACCTCGAGGGCGGCGTTGATGGAGATCATGTTGTCGTTGCGGCAGATGACGTTCGGGTCGTTGACGTAGTCCACCGGCATGAGCGCGATGGCGGGGTTGTCGTTGATGTAGTCGTAGATGCGCTGCGAGCCGAAGGCGAAGGTCGTGACCGACACGCCGCGGTGGATCTGCTTTTTGCTGTTGTTCACCGCGCCGCACTCGATCAGCTCCACCATCGAGTCGGTGAACATCTCGGTGTGGATGCCGAGATCGTGCTTCTGCTTGAGCGCCATGCCCGTCGCGTCCGGGATCGCGCCGATGCCCAGCTGGATGCAGGCTCCGTCCGGGATCAGCTCGGCGATATAGCCGCCGATGGTCCGGCTGGTCTCGTCGATGTTCGCCGCAGGCAGAACGGGCAGCGGCATGTTGTTCTCCACAATGCCGTCCACCTGGCTGATGTGGATCTGCAGCCCGCAGACAGCGCGGGGCTGGAAATTGTTTACCTCGATGAAGATGCGCCTGGATTTCTCGATCATCGCCTCGGAGTAGGACGAGACGCAGCCGAGAGAAAAGTACCCGTGCTCGTCCATCGGCGAGACGGAGACGCAGAAGGCGTCATAGTCATAGCAGCTGCGGATCAGCTTGGGGATATCGCGGTAATAGTTGGGGATAAAGTCGGCAAAGCCGGCGTTGATCGCCTTGCGTGCTCCGCCGCCTGCGAACCAGGAAACACCGTTGAGCTTTCCGTCCAGGGACTTGTCCGCGTAAAATTCCAGCGGATACACGTCAAGCAGCGTCTGCACCTTGACGTTCTTCACCTCACCCGCGGCGGCCCGCGCGGCAAGCGCGCTCATGATCCGGGGCGTGTGCGCCGTAGCGGCGTCCATGCCGATGACCCAGCCGTCCTCCACCCGGGCTGCCACCGAAGCGGCGTCCATAAGCCTCTCTCTGTACCGGTCCTGATAGTCGCTCATTTTCTGTTTTTTTCCTCCGTCAATGTTTTCTGCCGCGGCGCGGACGGTCGGCATACAGGCGGTTATCCGCGATGCGGCTGTCCGACTCCTGCATGAATTTTTTGAGCTTGTCCTCAAACTCCTGGTTGTCGCTGCGCGCTGTGACCTCGCCTGTCGGCGCGACGGATTGGCGGGGAGAGACTTCGCTCTCGGTCCGGCGCGGCGGACGGGCCGTGCGCACAGGGGCGGGAGCTGTGTTTTCCTCTGCCCGTTTGATCGAAAGATTGATCTTTCCTTCCCCGCTGATACTCAGCACACGCACCTTCACGCTCTGACCCACCTGAACGAATTCATTGATGTCAGAGACAAAGGCGTTTGCGATCTCGGAGATGTGAACAAGCCCGCTCTTGCCGCCCGGCAGCAGCACGAACGCACCGAACTTTGCAATACTGGTTACCTTGCCTTCAACGACAGTTCCAATTTCTAGTGCCATGTTATCCCTCTTTTTGTTTTGTGCTGTCTTCTTCGGTAAAATAATAAATGGTTTCGTTCGGCATCACAAGTCCCAGCCGATCGCGCGCCAACTTTTCGATCTGCTCCGCGTCCGGCTCGGCGTCGAGCGCACGCGAAAGCGCGCCCGTCTCCTCCCGGAGCGTCTGCACCTCCGAACAAAGCGTCCGGAGCGTCCTTTCCGTTTCTTCATATGTTTTTTGCACTGCGGCATAGCGCGCCAGCGCGTAAGCGAGCAGCACCGCGACAACGATTCGGATAAACTCCGATATGGTTTTCTCGCCCGTAAGGTCACGACCTCTCAATGTATGATACTATATCCTACTATTTTGAAAAATGGAAGTGTTTCTTTTACTTTTTTACGATCTTTTTCAAGAAATCCTTCGCTTTTTCCCGACAAATCCCAAAAAATGGGCAAACGGATGGGCTGATGCCGACCAGATACAGGGCAAAGGCAGCAAGAAATCCCGCCCCTTCCCATACGCCGAGGCGACCGCCGCAGAACGTCATGCCGAGCAGGAACAGCGCCGCCGTGCAGGACAGGCAGAAAAACACATCGCAGAGGATCCCTCCCAGCTTTCCCGAAACCGCGCGGATCTGTCTGAGGATGTCGTAGAGCAGTCCTGCCGCAAGGCCGAGAACGGCGGAGGCTGTAATGGATATCGTCTGTGCGCCGATGGAAACGCCCATCTCCGTCATCCGAACAGGCGTGACCACAGCGATCCGCCGCTTGCGCGATCTTCATAGCTCAGCTCGCTGATCCTCCCGCGCAGCTCCAGGATTCCCGCCTCCAGGTCGATCCGGTCGATATGCAGCGCCTCACCCCGGATTGTCAGCTCACCCATATCCGTCACAAGTATGACCGCCGTCTCGTCAAAGCCCGACACATCGCACACGCCCGTCAGCCGCAGCTTCTCCCGGTTTTCCATGGCAAGCGCATGGGTGCGCATCAGCGCCGCGCTGTTTTTTTCTCCCTGCATTTCCGATCCCTCCCCGGCGATCCGCCGACCGCTTTATTTCAGGCTTATTACATATATATCGCGTGCGGGAGCAGATTATGCCTGCGCGCCGCTCTATGTTTCTTATTTGACTTTGCCGCGGTTCCTTGCTATGATACGTGTTTGTAGAGAGTTCTCTCTCTTCATTTCATTAGGAGAAAGTGAGATCTTACCATGAAAAGATGCAGCGGCGTTCTGATGCCGATGAGTTCGCTCCCCTCTCCGTACGGGATCGGAACGATGGGCAAAAGCGCCTATCAATTTGTTGATTTTCTCAAACGCTCCGGCCAGCACTACTGGCAGCTTCTGCCGTTGGGCCCCACAAGCTACGGCGACAGTCCCTATGCCTCTTTCTCAACCTTTGCGGGCAATCCCTATTTTATCGACCTGGATCTGCTTGTCCGCGACAAGCTGCTCAAGCGCGGCGAGATCGCGCAGCACTTCTGGGGTGCGGACGAGGAGCGGGTGGACTACGGCGCGATTTATGAGAGCCGCTTTTCCGTTCTGCGCAAGGCGTACGAGCGCGGCGTTTCTCTGTTTGTCGACGCTTTTGCCGCCTTCCGCGCGGAAAACGCGCAGTGGCTTGAGAACTACGCCCTGTTTATGGCGCTCAAGGCACATTTCGGTATGAAGAGCTGGGTGGAATGGGAGGACGAGGACGTTCGTCTGCGCCGGCCGGACGCGCTGGAGCGCTTCCGCCGTGAGCTTGCCGACGATGTCTCCTTCTATGCCTTCCTGCAGTTCCTGTTCTTCCGCCAGTGGAGCGCGCTGCGGGATTATGCCCACGAAAAAGGCATAGAATTTATCGGCGACGTGCCGATCTACGTGGCGCTTGACAGCGCGGACGTGTGGAGTGAACCCCAGTTTTTCCAGCTTGATGAAAACAACCTGCCCACCGAGGTGGCCGGCTGTCCGCCCGACGCCTTTACCGAGGACGGCCAGCTCTGGGGCAATCCCCTGTACGATTACGACCGGATGAAGCAGGACGGCTTCGGCTGGTGGATCCGCCGGATCGAGGGCGTCAGCAAGCTGTACGACGTGATACGGATCGACCACTTCCGCGGCTTTGAAAGCTATTGGGCCGTTCCCTACGGTGACGATACCGCCCGCCGCGGCCGTTGGGTCAAGGGCCCGGGAATGGATCTTGTCGGGGTCCTGACCTCCTGGTTCCACGATCTGCGCTTTATTGCGGAGGATCTGGGCTATACGACGCCGGAGGTGGAAAAGCTGTTGAAGGACTCCGGGCTGCCGGGGATGCGTGTCCTGGAATTTGGCTTTGATCCCACCGGGGATGCGCCTTATATGCCCCACAACTGCCCGCCGCACAGCGTCTGCTACATCGGCACCCACGACAACGAGACCGTGCGCGGCTGGGTTCCCTGTCTTGACCGCAAGACGCGCAGCTTTGCCAAATCCTATATGCACATCACCGAGGATGAGGGCTGGTGCTGGGGCATGATCCGCACCGGCATGTCCACGCCGTCCGAGCTTTTCGTGCTGCAGATGCAGGATGCGCTGGAGCTGCCGCGTCAGGCGCGTATGAACACGCCCGGGACCGCCTCCGACAACTGGCAGTGGCGCATGCGTGCCGACGCCATTACGCCGGAGCTTGCCAAAAAGCTCAGATCCTACACGCAAATCTATCGCCGTCTGTCCTGAAAAAAGGATCCCGCCGTCTGTCGACAGCGGGATCCTTTCGATATTCTGTTCAAAAGAGGTGTATGGCGCCAAAGGTCACAAGCGTCATGATGCCGGCAGCCGCCAGCACGCCGAGCACGATCGCCGGCAGCGCCTTTTTCAGCTGCATCCCCATCAGTGCCGCCACAAGCGAGCCTGTCCACGCTCCTGTCCCCGGCAGTGGGATCGCCACCAGAAGGAAAAGGCCGATGGGGCCGTATTTCGTCACGACCTCGCTCTTCAGATGTGCGCGATCCTCGATTTTTGTAATAAAGCCGTCAAGCGAGCGGAACCGTCTGCGGAGAAAGGCCAGTACGTTTTTGATAAACAATATGATAAACGGCGCCGGAAGCAGGTTTCCCACCACTGCCGACAGCAGTGCCAGCGGATAGTCCAGTCCGATCGCGATCCCATACGGGAGGCCGAGCCGCAGCTCCACCACCGGCAGCATGGAGATCAGAAAGGTCATCGTACATTTTCCGATAACGGTGTCAGTCAGCCATGTGATCATCCGTTTCCTCCGAGTGCGAAGATTTGAAAGCAAAGAAGCGCTGGCCGAAATAGTTCAGCACCGTGTAAAGGCCCATGCCTACAAGCATGGCGATATTGGTCTGCACGCTCTCGCTCCGGGCGGAAAGGAGTCGAAGCGTCAGCGGCTTGGCCACGCCGTAGGCGATCAGCCAGCAGAGTCCGACCGTAAGCACAAAGCGCGCGGCCTGAGCCCACGAGCGCTCCGTATTCTGAAAGGTAAAGTATTTGTTCAGGAAAAAGCTGACTGTCCCGCCCGCGACATAATTTGCCGCCGAGCTGAGCCAATAAGAACAGCCGGCCAGATTGTATAAAAGAAACATCACGCCGGCGCCGACAAGCGTGTTGATGACACCCGTCAGCAAAAAACGCGGTACAGTTTTATCGATCCATTTACTCATAGCAGTTGGGAATTATAGCATACTCCGGCGCATTATTCAACATTTCGCATAAAAAAGATCGGCTCAGTTTCCCAATCTTTTGTTTTTGCGGGGCGGATTCGCTGTTGCAATTTAACGCGTTTTACTGTAAAATAATTTAAACTGTTTCTGTTATAATCTGGATTTTTTGAAATCCAGAAAGGAGAAGCGTTATGGAATTGTTAACTAAGCTCGTTTCCTTCTTTACCGGTCCTCTGAACACAGTCGCCTGGCTGTACATCTTTCTCCCCTGCGCCGTGGGCGGCGGATTGTTTCTGACGATCCGCAACGGAGGGATCCAGTTTACGCGTCTCGGCTACACGCTGAAAAACACGATCGGCAAAATGTTTGTCAAAGACAAGGCCGGCGAAGGCGCCGTGACGCCGTTTCAGGCTGTAACCACCGCTCTGTCCGCCACGGTCGGCACCGGCAATATCGTCGGCACGACACAGGCCATCGCGCTGGGCGGCTACGGTGCGGTCTTCTGGATGTGGCTCGCCGCGCTGATGGGCATGATCACCAAGTATTCCGAGGTCGTTCTTTCCATCCGTTACCGTGAGCGCGACACCAAGGGCGACTGGGTCGGCGGCCCGATGTACTATATCCGCAACGGCATGGGAAAAAAGTGGAAATGGCTCGGCAGCGTTTACTGCGTGCTCGCCGCACTGGCCGCCTTCGGCATCGGCAACGGCGCCCAGGCCAAGTCCATCGTCGGATCGCTCAATGGCGCGATCGTGGCTTTTGTCCCCTCTGCCGCCGCGTCCGCCGGAACGATCAATCTGATCTGCGGTCTTGTCCTGGCCGTTCTTGTTGCGCTGATCCTCTTCGGCGGCATCAAGCGCATCGGTGAAGTGTGTGAAAAGCTGGTGCCATTTATGAGCGCGTTTTACATTCTCTTCACGCTGATCGTGATCATCTCACACATTTCCGGTATCGGGCATGCCTTTTATCTGATTTTTGCCAGCGCCTTTACGCCCCGCGCCGTGTTCGGCGCCGCCTCGGGCATCGTGCTCAAGCAGACGGTCATCTGGGGTATGCGCCGCAGCGCCTTTTCAAACGAGGCCGGCCTGGGCTCCGCGGCGATCGCGCATGCCGCCGCCGAGACCAAGAGTCCGGTCCACCAGGGGCTGTATGGTATTTTTGAGGTCTTCGTCGACACCATCATTATCTGCACCCTCACCGCGCTGTCGGTCATCATCAGCGGCGTGGACATCAACTGGGGCGTCAAGCCGGGCAGCGAACTGATCACCAGCGCATTCTCCACCGTTTTCGGCACAAAATTTGCGGCGCTTTTCGTTGCGATCGCGCTGATGATGTTTGCCTTCTCCACGATTCTCGGCTGGTCGCTGTATGGTACGCGCTGTATCCAGTACCTGTTTGGTCTGAAAGCCTCCAAAGTCTATCAGTTTATTTTCGTCCTGGTCGTGATCGTCGGCTCCGTTGCTTCGATCGACGTGGTATGGGACGTGGCTGACACGCTCAACGGTTTGATGGCGATCCCGAACTTTATCGCGCTATTTGCCTTGTCCGGCGTTGTCGCCAGGCTGACACACGAACATTTTAAGTCTGACCTATCAGGCAGAAAATGATTTTCCCATATTCTTCTCACGGGGCGGATATCCGCCCCGTGATTTTTCTTATCCGGTGAAAAAAGGTATTGCTTTTTCCGAAAGGTTGTGCTAATATAATTGGGCGCTGGAGAAAAGCCAGTAATTTCCGGGTGTAGCGCAGTTGGTAGCGCGCTTGAATGGGGTTCAAGAGGCCGCTAGTTCGAATCTAGTCACTCGGACCAAAATACGGGTTGTCCCTTTTGGGACATCCCGTATTTTCATTTGAATGTTTGGGCGAACCAGCGGCCTCTTGTAATTTTTATAACGGCCGCTAGTTCGAATCTTGCGACTCGCTTTGCTCGCATGCATAAGTTCGCGTGTGCCAAATCAAAGATTTGGACGCTCACTTAAGTCACTCGGACCAAAATACGGGTTGTCCCTTCTGGGACATCCCGTATTTTCATTTGAATGTTTGGGCGAACCAGCGGCCTCTTGAAAAAAGAATAACAGCCGCCGGTTCTAATCTGATCACCCGCTATAACGCGGCTTCTGTTGCGCGCTTCTGAATCAAATACGGGAACAGTCAATTGACCAGATCGGTGAGCGCACCGTTCGCGCCGAGCGCGCCGCATTTGCGGCCGAGCTCGGTCAGCTCCGCCTCCAGTGCATCGGAGAAGTCGAGACCTGTGACCTTGCGCTCCTCGATAAGCCTTGCCTCGATCTCGCCGGGCATGAAGATCTCCTTCACGCCGGTGGCCGTGCGGCTGTTCTTGATCAGTGAGGCATACAGCGAGGCGTGCTCCTTGAAGCGGTCGACGTCGATGAAGTGCGCAATGTCCAGCAGGATCACGGCAAAGCCGGTCTCCTCAGGACGCATGTCCTCGACAAACGGGATCTCGGGGCTGGTGAGCGCATCGGACAGCACCCCGCCGAACATATCGACGAACACAGCCAGACCGTAGCCCTTGTGGTCGCCCATCGGGCGTACGCAGTAGGCGATGTGCGGGTCGGTGGTGGGGTTTCCGTCATAATCGTTTGCCCAGCCCGCGGGCATCTCCTTGTTCTCTCGGCGATAGGCCTGCACCTTGCCTATGGCAACGCCGCTGGTGGAAACGTCGATGACGATCGGTCTGTCGGGATTTGTCGTGGGGCAGCCGAGAATGATCGGGTTTGTGCCGATAAGGCGGTCCGCACCGCCGTAGGGCGCCATGCAGGGATAGGTATTGCTCACCACGATACCGATCACGTTATCCTCCGCCATGCGGTGGCCGTAATAGCCGCCGCAGCCGATGTTCGCGCTGTTGCGCCCGA
>CAMHER010000024.1 GCA_946184215.1 uncultured Clostridia bacterium
CCAGAAGATAGCCCACACCGCCGAGGCAGGCGATGACAAGCAGCTTCTTTGCTTTCTTCATGAATGATTTCCCCTCCTGTGTAAGTTTTGATTTTACGCGTATGCACGGTTAAACCATGATATCTGTATTATATCTTTTCCCCAGTTCCGGGTCAACATTTTTTTGCGATGATTTAGATAGTTTGGCACAAAGTGTATAACAAAGGGGAAAATAAAACTGTGAGAAACTGCCAAAAAAGCAAGCCTCTCACAGTTCATTATTCACAAAAGATTAATTATGTCTACCGTATTATGTCAACAGCCTTTATGCGATCTTCAAAGACTCCCAGAGAGTGTTGACAAAGTCGAGCATTTCACTGTCCAGATTCTGGTAGGCGTAAGCGTTGTAGAGTTCGCTGAAATTGTCGATGCCGGGATAGAGGATCTCCATGGCCTCCTCGCCCAGCTCCTCTCGGTAGTCCTCGCTCTCATAGACGAGGGAGTTGGGAGAGGCGTAATAGATATACTCGGCATTGGCGATCGCAGGCTCCTCGGAGAGCATATAGTTGATGAAGATCTCCGCAAGCTCCTTGTGCTGGCAGCAGGACGGGATGCACATCGCGTCGACGAAGTAATTGGTGCGCTCGGGGTAGTAGAAACGCAGATCGACCCCGTCGGCCTGGGCGTCGAGCATCGTGAAATAGTCGCCCGCATAATAGGCGCCGATCGCGGCCTCGCCGGATTCCATCATGTTGTAGATCTCGTCCATGACATAGCTCTTGACCAGCGGAGACTGGGTCTTGAGCTCGTCAAGGGCACGCTGCCACTCGGCCTTGTCGGAGGTGTTCACGTCGATGCCCAGCTTGTACATTGCGGTGGCAAAGGCGTCGCGGGAGTTGTTGAACTGCAAAATCTCGCCGGCGTACTTGTCGTTCCACATCAGATCCCAGCCGCCCACGTCGGCCTCATCGACGACATTGGCGTTGTAGATCACGCCCACCACACCGTAGGTGTAGGGCACGGTGTAAGTGTCATCCGGGTCGTAGTACAGTCCGCGGAAGCTCTCGTCGATATATTCATAGTTCGGAATATTCGAGAAATCCAGCGGCAGGAGCATCCCCTCGTCCTTCATGCGCGCGATCATATAGTCGGAGGGAATGATCACGTCATAGCTCACGGCGCCGGACGAGAGCTTGGCATACATGTCCTCGTTGCTGGCATAGGTCGTATAGTTGACCTTGATTTTTTCTCCGTAGGTCTCCTGATACCATTGCTCAAAGGCCTTGATCGTGTCAAGCGAGTCCTCCGAGCCGTCGGAAATGTATTCGCCCCAGTTGTAGACGTTGAGCGTCAGCGCTTTGGACGAGCCGCAGCCGCTCAGGGCGCACAGCGAGAGCAGCATCACGGCGGCAAGCAGGGCGGAAAGGATCTTTTTCATGGGTGTTCCTCCTTGAATGATAGATTTGATCGTTATCCCCTCTTGGCTGTTTTTCTCTTCTCCCGCGCGGTGCGGACAGCCTGGACGGTATCGGCATCGGAGAGATTGGACAGAAGCAGCAGAAACAGGATCACGAAGAAGATGATCGTCGCAAGGGCGTACATTTTCGGTGTGACGGTCTTCTTGGTCATGTTGTAGATGCGGATCGGCAGCGTCTGGAAGCCGTTGCCCGCGGTGAAATAGCTGATGACGAAGTCGTCAAGCGAGAGCGTGAAGGCCATGATCAGGCCGGTCACGATGCCGGGCAGAATCTCGGGGATCTCGACCTTCAAAAAGGCGCGCATCGGCGTGCAGCCCAGGTCCATCGCCGCCTCGGGCAGGGATTTGTCCATCTGCTGGAGCTTGGGCAGCACCTGCAAAATCACATAGGGCAGGCAGAAGGTGATGTGCGCGATGAGCATGGTTGCGAAGTTCAGGCTCGTCGCCGCGCCGAAGAGACGCCCGACAAAGACAAACATCAGCATCAGCGAGATACCGGTGATGATATCGGGGTTGATCATCGGGATATTGGTCACGGTATCCATCGCGGCGCGCAGATAGCGGTTTTTCAGCTTGTGGATGCCGACGGCGGCGGCCGTGCCCATGACCGTGGAGATCAGCGCCGCGGAGACGGCGAGCACAAGCGTGTTGCGTACCGCCCCGAGCGTTTCGGAATCGCGGAACAGCTCGCGGTACCAGCGGAAGGAAAACTCCGAAAAAACAGAGAGGCTCTTCGAGTCGTTAAAGGAGAAGACCAGCAGGATCGCGATGGGCGCAAAAAGGAAGATCATCACGAGCGCGGTATAGATCCGGGAAGCGGTTCTCATATCCTCACTCCCCCTTTCAGACAGCCGTGCGCTTGTTGGCAAAGCGCTGCATGAAGGCCATGCCGAAGAGCAGGATGACCATCAGGATAAAGGCGATCGCGGCGGCGAAGTGAAGGTTGTTGGCTGTGTACTGGCCCTCGATCGCGTCGCCGATGAGGTAGAACTTGCCGTTGCCAAGTTTCTGGGAGATATAAAAGGTGCTGATCGACGGGATAAGCACCATCGTCACGCCGGAGATCACGCCCGGCAGGCTCAGCGGCCAGATCACCCGGCGCAGCACGCCCGCACCGTTGCAGCCGAGGTCGCGCGCGGCCTCGATGAGCTTGACGTCCATCTTGGCCATGACCGAGTAGATCGGCAGGATCATATAGGGGAAATAGTCGTACACCATGCCGATGACGACCGCGCTCTCCGTGCCGATGATGTGGATACGCCCGAGACCCAGCATGCTCAAAAAGCCGTTGAAGATGCCGGTGTCCTGCAGGATCGTCATCCAGGCGTAGGTACGGATCAGAAAGTTCATCCACATGGGGATCATGATGAGCGTAATGAGCACGCTCTGCGTCCGTTCAGACGCCTTGGAGATCAGGTAAGCAAAGGGGTAGCCGAAGAGCAGGCAGATCACGGTGGAGATCACCGCCAGCTTCAGCGAGCGCATAAAGATCAGGAGATACGTGTGTACCTCGCGCGTGCCCGCCTCGTCCGCAACAACGGAGGTGGCGGTGAAGAAGCGGGTAATGTTATCGGTCGTGAAATGAAACTGCAGATCCGTGAAGGCATAGTAGGCCACAAAGATCAGCGGCACGACGATAAACAGCACAGACCACACTGAGTATGGCGCAAGCGCCAGGCGCTGGACAAGCGCGAGGCTTCCGGAAGCTTTTTTCTTCATCCTTCGCTCTCGCCCTCCTTCTCGGGTTCCTCCGTCAGCTCGCCCAGCTCCTCGATCTGCTCCAGCTCGCCGATCTCGTCAAGCTCCATCGAGAAGGAAGAGTAGTCGCCGAACATGCCCGAATACTCGCTCTTCTTCATAATATGGATGGCTTCGGGCTCGATATACAGGCCGATATGCTCGTCCACGTCGACAAAATCGGTCGTCTGGATCATCCACTTGAAACCGTCGATATCCACGATGATCTCATAATGGACGCCCAGGAAGGTGACGGAGGTCACGACGCCGCGCAGCATGCCCTTCTCTTCCGGTACGATATCCACGTCCTCGGGGCGGATGACCACGTCCACGGGCTCCTTGGGCTCGAAGCCCTCGTCCACGCAGTCGAACACATGGCCCGAAAAGCTCACGCGGCGGTCACGCAGCATCACGCCGTCGACGATGTTGCTCTCGCCGATGAAGTCGGCCACGAAGGCGTTTTTCGGCTCGTTATAGATGTCGATCGGGGTGCCGATCTGCTGAATGCGGCCCTCGCTCATGACGACGACCGTGTCGGACATGCTCAGCGCTTCCTCCTGGTCGTGCGTGACAAAGATGAAGGTGATCCCGGTCGCCTTCTGGATGTTTTTCAGTTCCTGCTGCATATCCTTGCGCAGCTTCAGGTCCAGCGCGGCGAGAGGCTCGTCCAGCAGCAGCACCTTCGGCCGGCCGACCAGGGCGCGCGCGATCGCCACGCGCTGCTGCTGTCCGCCGGAGAGGCTGGTGACGCTGCGCTTTTCAAAGCCCTTGAGCGCCACAAGAGACAGCATTTCATTGACGCGCTGATCGATCTCCGCTTTCGGCACCTTCTTCTCGCGCAGCGGGAAAGCGACGTTTTCAAACACGTTCAGATGCGGGAAGAGAGCGTAGCGCTGGAAGACCGTGTTGACGTTGCGCTTATGGGGCGGAACGGAAGAGATCTCCTCGCCCATGAAAATGACCTCGCCCTCGTCGGCCGTTTCGAAACCGCCGATGATGCGCAGCGTCGTCGTTTTACCGCAGCCGGAGGGACCGAGAAGCGTCAGGAATTCGTTGTCATAGATGTCCAGATCGATATGGTCAAGCACAAGCTGACCGTCAAAGGATTTGGATACGCCCTTGAGTTCAATGATTTTTTTCATCGTCCAGACCCCCAGATAAAAGAAAAAGTGACGTATGTCCGGCATACGTCACTTGAAAAAAACTGTTTCGTCCTCCGCTGGGAAGGACTTTTCCAGTCTCGATTGGTTTGAAGAGCTTGTAAGCAAAGATACCTTTTACTACTCTTATTGACCATTTCACAAGTTTTGTATACCGCTTGCGAGTATACCGGTTTATAGTAACCAACTTATAAAACTTGAGCTCTCAAGAAAACAAAGAAGCATTGTTTTCTTCACTCAATCAATAAGGCAACAGAAGTTGCCGCCGCGTTCCGCGGGCACTCGGCATTCGACCCGGCTGTCCGTCTGGCCTTGGCCTTGCCTGAAAAAGGCTCGGCGGTCGTTATCTTGCTTCGGATAAACTCGCTATCCAATTGAGACGCAAAGATTTTAACAGTATTCGACAGGGATGTCAATAAAAATAGTACACAAGAAACATCTTTTTTTCCTGCCGATTCTGTCTGTTTTCGTTCAGTATTTCACCTGCCACAGCGTGAGCCCCTGCGCGGGGGCAGTGGGGCCTGCCTCCATCCGGTCGCGGGCTTCAAGCGCGGCGCCGATCTCTCCGGCCTCCCGCTTTCCCTCGCCCACCTCCAGCAGCGTGCCGACGATGATGCGCACCATGTGATAGAGAAAGCCGTCGGCGGTAAGTGCGATGCGGATCTCTCCGCCGCTGCGGGCAATGTCGATGCGCTTTAAATTTCTCACCGCGGTTTTCTTCATCCGGCGGTTGGCGCAGAAGGTGGAAAAATCATGCTCGCCGACAAGCTGCGCGGCAGCCTTGCGCATGGCGTCAAGATCCAGCGGCGCGGGATGGGAGAGCATCCACCTGCGCTCGAAGACATTGGGCTCGTCACTGTTCCAGATCCGATAGACATAGGTCTTCTCCCGGCATGACAGGCGGGCGTGAAAGCGCGGCTCGGCCTCCTCCAAAGAGATCGCGCCGATGTCCTCCGGCAGGTAGCGGCGGATCTCGCGCAGCAGCGCCGCGCAGCCAAGATCGGTCTCGGCACGAAACGAGCAGACCTGTCCCAGGGCGTGAACGCCCGCGTCTGTCCGGCCCGAACCGGCGACCTCGACGCTCTGCTCCAGCAGGCGGGTGAGGAGCGCTTCGAGTTTGCCCTGGATCGTGTTTTCGCTGTTTCCCTGCCGCTGCCAGCCGTCGTAGCGGCCGCCGTCATAGCAGAGCGTCAGTTTAAAGTTTGGCATGTTTTCCCCTCTCCTTTTCCGGCTGATGCTATCATACCGCGCCCGGGCTGCGAAAGCAAGGCGGGAAAGGCCAAAGCCTTTCCCGCCAGTTATCCCGTATGCTGTCCGGGGAAATCAGTCGTCCCACTCGAAGCTGTCAGGCATATCGAGACCGGCCTCGATCTTCGGCAGATACCAGTTCTCATACTCGATCGGCATCATGTCGGAATAGATCATTTCAGACATGTCGCCGTTCTTCATATCGTCCCATTTCATGCCCCAGGGGCGGATGAAAATGTAGTACTCGATCCAGTCGTCCGAATTGCTGGGCTTGGCATAGAAGCCGTGGATGCAGAGCATTTTGTCAAAGGCGCTGACCATGCTGTTGGCAGGATCGACGACCCATTCGCCCGATTCGATGCCGTCGTTGAAGAAACTGCCCTCCACGCTCGTCATCACGCCGCCGTCAAAGCTGACATCGGCCCAGGCAACGTCATCGTTGTCCTCATCCCAGATCTCGATGTAGCCCGTTCCGTCGCCGTTATCCTCGATCGTGGCGCAGACGTCCCAGGCGAAATAAAGATACGTGTCCTCGTCGTCATATTCGCCGCCGGCGTCGACCACGGTCCACCACCCGTAGTAGTCGCCTTCCCAGGCGCTGTCATTCGGGGCGGAGAGGGTGTTTTCCGGACGCATGAAGCCATCTCTGGTGAAGTACAGATCTACGCCCGTGCCCATGATATCCTTCAGGCAGATCACGCCGTCGGAGAACGTTCCGGTCAGCTCCATACCGCTCATGGAGAACATAAAGTTCTCCCCGTCCAGAGACCAGGAGCCCTCGCCGCGCGTACCGTCAACGACCGCTATGCACTTGCCGCCTTCCTGCAGTTCGATCGAGAAGCCCTTTTCCCACATGGTGGATATATCGACATCGGTGCCGAATGCCATGGCCTTGTCGGCGTGATAGACGCCGAGAATGTCCGCGTCGGTGCTGCCGGGGTCAGATGCGACCGCAGGCGTTTCGGCCGGAGCCGGTTCGGCTGTCGCGGGAGCCGCGGATGCGCTCGCCGAGGACGCGCTTGAGGAGGGCAGTTCGGCGCCATCCTTGGTAAAGACAAGCTTCACGCCGGTGTCCATCACATTTTCAAGCGTCATCACGCCATCTGAAAGCGTGCCGCTGCAGTCGACGCCGGAGCCCCTGACGGTAAAAGCGCTGCCGTCAAGCGTCCATTTGGCGCTTCCCTTTTCGCCGTCAACGACGATTTCGGCCTTGCCTTTGTTCTTCAGTTCGATCGTGAAACCCTCGTCCCACATATCGCTGATTTTGATGTTGATGCCGTTCATTTCCGCCTTTTGGGCAACATACAGGCCAAGCACGGCATCATCCGCGGCAGGAGCGGCGGTGCCGCCTCTTCCGAGGACCAGGAACAGAACTGCGCCAAGGACGACCAGCGCCGCCAGGACGATGAATACGATCTTGCCGCCGCTCTTCTTTTTCTGTGTCTGGGGGCCCGGCGTATAGATCGTCGGGTCATAGTTGTATGCCGGGTTCCGGGGCTGTTGGGGCGCTGCTCCTCCGGCTCCGACAGGATCCACACGCGGCGTTTCCTGCTCAAGCGGAGGGTCCTGCATTTCCGGCTGTCTGGCGCCGCAGTTTGTGCAGAACTTCGCGCCTTCTTCCAGTTTAGCGCCGCACTGAACGCAAAAAGCCATTTTATTCCCTTCCTCTCTTGTTATAATTCGTTTTTGTTTGCTTTTCTCACTTTATTATATCATAACATGAGGGATTCGTTTCCGCAAGAAGAAAGCTTGATTTACAGCACGGTAAATCAAGCTTTTTCTCAGAACGAAAACAGCACGCCTGCCGCGGCGGACGCGAGGATGAAAACCACCGGATGCAGCTTTTTCGTCGCCTTTACCACGCGCGTCAGCACCAGCAGCACCGCGGCCAGCGCCAGCGCCTTCCAGTTGAAAATATCCGTGAAAATCCCGCTTGCGGCATAGGCATCAAAGCGGAACAGGGCGATTTTGACCACAAGGATGCCCGCGGCGGCGATCAGGCCGACAGAGCAGGGGCGAAGGCCGTAAAACACCGCGTCCACCGTTTTGTTGCTGCGAAAGGCCTTGAGCATCCGCGCCACGATCAGGATCACGATGACCGAGGGCGTAACAAGCCCCAGCGTCGCGACAAGCGCGCCGGGGACACCGCTTGTTTCAAAGCCGACATAGGTGGCCATATTCACGCCGATCGGGCCGGGCGTCGATTCGGAAACCGCGATCATATCCGCCAGCTGTGCGGCAGAGAACCATTCCGGGTGTCGTGCCGACATGTCGTAGAGAAACGGCAGCGTCGCCATGCCGCCGCCGACAGCGAAGAGCCCGGTCTTGAAGAATTCGAAAAACAGGAGCAGCAGTGTCATTTTCCCCGCACCCCCCATCTGGTAAGAAGCACGCCCGCCGTCCCGCAGAAGAGCACGAACACGATGGGAGATATGTCAAAAAACACGCTGAGGAAGAAAACGAGCAGGCACAGCGCCAGCGCCGCTTTGTCCTTCACCGCGCCCTTCCAGAGCTTCACCACCGAATTGAAGATCAGCACGCACACGCACACGCGGATGCCCGCAAAGGCGCTTTTAACGGCCGGGATATCGGCAAAGTTCTGAATGATGCCCGCGATAAGCGAAAGAATCACAAAGGACGGGAACACAACGCCCAGCGTGGCCACAATGCCGCCCAGGTTGCCTGCCACCTTATAGCCGATGAAAGTTGCCGTATTAACGGCAATTACGCCGGGGGTACACTGACCCACGGCGTAATAGTCCATCAGCTCTTCGCTTGTGGCCCATCCGTGGCGGTCGACGATCTCCCGTTCGAGCATGGGGATCATCGCATAGCCGCCGCCGAAGGTGAGTACGCCCACCTTGGCGAAGGCCGCAAAAAGCCGAAGAAAAGTCATTTGCTCAGATCCTCCGCAAAGGATACGTATTTCGCCACGTGCTCCGCGCAGGCCTCTTTGCTCTCGCCGCGGCAGAGGATGTAGACCTTGATCTTCGGCTCGGTGCCGGAGGGCCGCACGATAAAGCTGCTGCCGTCGGCAAGCTCGAAATACAGCACGTTCGAACCGGCAAAGGGCGTCTTGCCGACCTTTCCGAGGCCGGAGACATAAATGCTGCCGTCGAGATAATCACGCAGACGGGCGATCTCGGTTCCGCCGATCTCCTTCGGAGGTTCGGAGCGCAGCGTGTCCATCAGCTTTTTCATCTTCTGAAGGCCGTCGAGCCCCGGCATCACCAGGTTGAGCGTCTTTTCCTGGAAATAGCCGTACTTTTCATACAGCGAATCAATCGCATCGAGCAGCGTCATGCCCTTCTTGTAATAGTGGGCCGCCATCTCCGCCACCAGCAGTGAGGCCGTCACAGCGTCCTTGTCGCGCACAAAATCTCCGACCATGTAGCCGTAGCTCTCTTCAAAGGCGAAGATGTACTTATAGCTGTTCGCCGCTTCCCAGGAGGCTACACGCTCAGCCATAAACTTGAAGCCGGTGAAGGTATCCTCAAAATGGACGCCGTTTTGTTCGGCCACGACACGGGCCATGGAGGTAGAGACGATGCTCGACAGCGCGCCGGCATTCTCCGGCAGGGTGCCGGTCTCGCGGCGGGCATTGATGATATAGTCCAGCAGCAGCACGCCCATCTGGTTGCCCGTGATCGTAACATACTCGTCACCGCGGCGCACCATGGTGCCGATACGGTCCGAATCGGGGTCGGTGCCGATGATCAGATCGCTGTCCACCTTTTTGGCCAGATCGACCGCCAGGTAAAAGCCTTCGGGATTTTCCGGATTGGGACTGACGACGGTGGGGAAACTGCCGTCGATGACCATCTGCTCTTCCACCGGGTAGAGGTGCTTGATGCCAAGTCTGCGCAGCGCCTCCGGCACCAGCTTATAGCCGCAGCCGTGGAACGGCGTGAAGACGATACGGAAATCGTCCGCGACCTCGGCAACGGTCTTGGGGTCGATGGCCATTTTCATGACCTCGCTCAGGAAAGCCTCGTCGGTCTCCTCTCCCATGATCTCGATGCGCCCGTCGGCGACGGCTTCGTCAAAATTGCAGGTCTTGAAGCCGGTAAAGATGTCGATCTTCTCCATCTCGCGCGCAACGGCGTCGGCGTGCTGGGGCGGCAGCTGGGCGCCGTCAGACCAGTAGACCTTATAGCCGTTGTATTCCTTGGGGTTGTGGCTGGCCGTGACGTTGATGCCGGCGGTGCAGCCGTAGTGGATCACGGCGAAAGAAAGCTCCGGGGTGGGACGCAGCGCGTCAAACAGGCGCACGTGGATGCCGTTGGCGGCCATAACGCAGGCGGCTTCGACGGCAAAATCACGTCCGTTGAGGCGGCAGTCATGGTCAATGGCAACGCCCTTGCGCATAGCCTCCTCGCCCTCGGCGGCAATGACGTTGGCAAAGGCCTGGGTCGCGTGGCGGATGACATGGATGTTCATGTGGTGAAGGCCGACCTTCATCGTGCCGCGCAGACCGGCGGTGCCGAATTCCAGCGGAGCAAAGAAACGGCTCTCGATCTCCTTCTCATCACCCGCGATATCGTTCAGTTCCTTCCATTCCTCTTCGGTGAGGGCAGGGCTGTCCAGCCAGCGCTGGTACTCTTCTTTATAATTCCTCATCGGTCTCTACTCCTTCTATCAGCTTTTGTGCTGTATTCAGCATACTCTTCGGAACGAAAATGTCAACCCCCGTTCCGCTTGTGCCCATGATCACGCGGCCAAAGCTGCCGTTGCCGGGATAATCGCGCACGCAGGGGATCCCGTAAGCCTCCAGCATATTGACCGTCAGCTCGTCGCTCAGGTCCGTGTTGCTGCGCGTGCAGAGGAAGGCGCTTTCCTCCGCTCTTCCCTGCTCATCTTTCGGCCAGCGGTCGGAGACAAGGCCCGCGCCCGACCGGCCCCATTCTTCATTTTTCATAGCACCGCTCCTGTCATTTATGATACCGGGACCCCTCGGCGATCTTGAACGCGCGATAGATCTGCTCGGAGAGCATCACGCGCGCCAGATGGTGCGGAAAGGTCATTTTTGACATACTGAGTTTGAGGTCGGCTTTTTTCTTGACGCTCTCGCTCATACCGAAAGAGCCGCCGATGAGGAAGCAGAGCTTCGGCTTGCCCGAAAGCTCCCGCTCCGTAAGGAGACGGGAAAGATCCTCGCTGCTCCTTTCCTGTCCTTCAACGCAGAGCGCTACGGTGTAAGCGTCCGGCGGGATGTTTTTTGCGATCTCCGCCCCTTCGCGCTCCAGCGCCGCGGCGATCTCGCCCGCAGAAGGGCGCTCCAAAAGGCGCTGCTCGGCAAGCTCGACGCATTCCAGTCTGCAATAGGCCCCCAGGCGCTTGCGGTATTCCTCAAATGCGTCGATATAGAATTTTTCCCGCATCTTTCCGACGCAGATCAGCTTGATTGCAAGCATGCTTCCTCCACCCGCAGCGACAGGCAGCCCAGCTCCGGCGCGCAGTAGACGCTGACCGGCAGATCTGCCAGCGCCGCCTTCGCAGTGCGCAGAGCCGCGGACGGCGTATTGTTCTGGCGGCTGAGATGACCGAGAATGATCGTTCCGGTGCCGCTCTCTGCCAGTTCCCGCGCCAGGGCGGCACAGTCCTCGTTGGACAAATGCCCGTGATCCGACAGGATCCTGCGCTTGAGCGCGGCAGGATACGGCCCGAAGCGCAGCATATTCTCATCGTGATTTGATTCGATCAGTACCGTCGAGGCACCGCGCAGGTTTTCCCGCACTTCCTCCGTCACGCAGCCCATATCCGTTGCGATGGCAAACACGCCCCCGCAGCTGATGCGATAGCCCACACTCTCGAGCGTATCATGCGGCGTGTGAAAGGCGCGAACCGTCAGTGAGGCGATGGAGAAATCCTCACCCACCGGTATGACATGAAGTTTCTCCTCCGTCTCCGGCAGTATCCCGCGCAGGCGCGAGGCCACGGTACGCGGAGCGTAAATTGGGCAGAGCGAGCGCTTGACAACCCCCTTCAGCCCGGAAATATGATCGGAGTGCTCATGTGTGATGAGCACTCCGCCGATGTCCTGTAATGATAAGCCGCAGCCGTCGAGCAGAACGGCGAGTCTGCGCGTTGAGATCCCGGCGTCGATCAATATATTGGTCCTGCCGCCCGAAAGCAGCAGACAGTTTCCGCTCGAACCACTGGCAAATACCGTAAGTTGCATCAGCTTACGGAAATGATTTTCTCCGCTCCGTCGTCGTCCGGGAAATCTACGACGGAGATATCCGCGCCGAGCGCACGGAGTTTTCCCACAAAGTTTTCGTATCCGCGTTCGATGTAATGAACATCTTCGACGATCGTCGTGCCGTTGGCGCAAAGGCCCGCGATGACCATAGCCGCGCCGGCCCGCAGGTCACAGGCCTGCACCACCGCGCCGCTGAGCTCATGGCCGCCTTCGATGACAGCGATACGGCCGTCCACCTGGATCTCAGCGCCCATCTTGCGCAGCTCGTTGACATATTTGAAGCGGTTGTCGTATATGCCCTCCGTGATCACGGAGGTCCCGCTTGCCTGACACAGCAGCGTGCCCATCTGGGGCTGCATATCCGTCGGGAAGCCGGGATAAGGCAGCGTTTTGACATTGGCGCGGCGCAGATGCGTGGCACCCTTGACGAAAACGGAATCCTCGTTTTCCTGGATGATCGTGCCGGTCTCCCGCAGCTTGGCGCTGATGCACTCCAAATGCTTGGGGATGACGTTGCGGATCAGCACCTCCCCGCCCGTCGCCGCAGCGGCAACCATATAGGTGCCGGCCTCGATCTGGTCGGGAATGATGGAATACGAGCCGCCGTGCAGCTTTTCCACGCCGTTGACCTTGACCGTGTCCGTGCCCGCGCCGCGGATGTCCGCGCCCATGGAGTTGAGGAAGTTGGCCAGGTCAACGATGTGCGGCTCTCTCGCCGCGTTCTCGATGATCGTGCGGCCATGGGCCAGCGTTGCGGCAAGAATGATGTTCATTGTCGCACCGACAGAGACCTTATCCAGATAAATCCGGGCACCGCGCAGCTTGCCGTCCGGTGTCTCGGCATAGACAAAGCCGTTGCGCACATCAACGTCTGCGCCCAGAGCTGTCATGCCCTTGATGTGCTGCTCGATCGGACGGACGCCGAAATTGCAGCCGCCGGGCATCGTCGTTTTGGCCCGGCCGAAGCGGCCGAGCATCGCACCAATGAGATAATAGGACGCGCGGATCTTGCGCGTCAGATCGAACGGAGCGTCAACACAGTGGACGTCCGTGCTGTCGATCTCGATCGTCGTCCGGTTGATAAATCTGACCTTCGAGCCGAGATGGCTGAGAATGGTCAAAAGCATATCCGCGTCGCTGATCTGGGGAATATTTTCGATCCGGCAGACGCCGTCGACCAGAAGCGCCGCGGGGATGATCGCCACGGCCGCGTTTTTCGCACCGCTGATCTCCACTTCGCCGCGCAGCGTCGCGCCGCCGTTGATAACATATTTTTCCACGAGATTGCACCTTTCTCTCATTCGGGTACACACCCGATTTTTGATTTTAGCATAAGGTCTGTCAAAAGGCAACTATTTTGTGTTCGGAGCCGGGCAAAAATCAAAATCTGGTATTTACGCCTTCCGATTCAGCAGTCTGTCAGCCTTCAGAAGCGCGATAACGGTTTTGGCATCCGGGATTTCCCTGCGGTCGACCATGTCGAGCAGTTCAGAAAGACTGTGTTTTTCGACGTTGAGAAATTCATCCTCGTCCAGATGGGCTCTGCCCGCGTGCAGGCCACGCGCCAGGTAGAGATGCAGCACCTCGCTGGAAAAGCCGGGCGAGGTATAGCAGGAGCCGAGGTCGATCAGCTCATCGGCTTCGAATCCTGTCTCTTCGGACAGTTCCCGCACCGCACAGCCCAGAGGCTCCTCCCCATACTCAAGCTTGCCCGCAGGGATCTCCAGCAGCTGTTGGGAGAAAGGATACCGAAACTGGCGCACCATATAGCAGTTGCCCTCGCCGTCGATCGGCAGGATGCCGACGCCGCCGGGGTGCTCGACCACTTCACGCCGCACGACCTTGCCGTTTTCAAGCTCCGCATGATCGAGCCGGACCTTCACGATGACGCCGCTGTATTTGACCTCGCCGTCAAGGCGCTTTTCGATACATTCCATCTTGCATCCCTCCCGGAAATAATGAAAACGCTTTACATAATATTGCAGTATCAGTATAACACATTCATTTTTCAATTTCCATACTCTTTTCCCCTGATTCCCCGCTTTTTCCATAAAAATTCCCGCTGTTCGAAACAAAACAGCACGAATGTTATCTCAATCCCGAAGCATCGCGTTGCAATTCGGAAACATGCTTTGCGGGCGTCGGATACGTCTGTTCATAAAATATGCTTTTATTTTCCTTCTCGATGTGTTAAGATGCGCATGAGGATGTGAGAAAAATGGCTGCCAAGCAGAAAGGCGTAAAGGAGATCTGCTCCAATCGCAAGGCTTTTCATGAATACTTTGTGCTCGAACGCTTTGAGGCCGGCATTGAGCTTTGCGGAACGGAGGTCAAGTCCATCCGGGCCGGCGGCGTGAATCTGAAGGATTCCTACTGCACGGTCAAAAACGGCGAGCTGTTCGTGCGCAGCATGCACATCTCTCCCTATGAGCACGGCAACATTTTCAACCGCGATCCCATGCGGCCGCGCAGGCTTCTGATGCACAAACGCGAGATCATGCGTCTTAACGCCCGCGTCATGCAGGACGGCGTTGCGCTCATCCCGCTGGGGCTGTATTTCAAGGACAGCCGCGTGAAGGTCGAGCTGGGGCTGTGCAAGGGCAAAAAGCTGCACGACAAGCGCGACAGCGAGGCCGAACGGCAGTCGAAACGCGACATGGAACGCGCCATGAAGGGCGCAAACGACTAAACAAGAAAAGGGAAAGGAAATCATTCACATGAGCAATCCCATTGTCACCATCGAAATGGAAAACGGCGATATCATGAAGGCCGAACTCTACCCCGAAATTGCGCCGAATACGGTCAACAACTTTGTCTCCCTGTGCAAGAAGGGCTTTTACGACGGCGTGATCTTTCACCGCGTGATTTCCGGCTTTATGATCCAGGGCGGCGATCCCGAGGGGAAAGGGATCGGCGGGCCGGGCTACTCCATCCGCGGTGAGTTTACCGCAAACGGCTTCCGCAATGATTTGAAGCATGCTCGCGGTGTTCTGTCCATGGCGCGCACGATGGCGCCGAACTCTGCCGGCAGCCAGTTTTTCATCATGCACGAGGATGCCCCCCATCTGGACGGCCAGTATGCCGCCTTCGGCAAGATCACCGAGGGGCTGGACGTGGTCGACAAAATTGCGAACACGCGCACCGATTACAACGACCGTCCCCGCACGCCCCAGGTCATGAAAAAGGTCACGGTCGAGACCTTCGGCGTGAAGTATCCCGAGCCGGAGAAATGCTGATTTAGTTTCTTGTTTTTAGTTTCTATCACCTTATCGAAAGTACCACTTCTATCGTTGTTCTTACCAAAAACGAAAGCTTGCCTTTCGTTTTTGAGAGGAAAACCAAATTCATCGGTTCGTGTTGTCGCGCTTTGCGCGTCAACTGAACCTAATGAATTTGGTTTGACGAGGGGATGTACTGGTTTCGACGGGGGTGCGGAGACAGGAATAGCGGGCGGATGCGCCTGACATCCATAAAACGGGCAGCTTATAAATTAAAGAACAACAACGAACCTGTTCTTCTCGCTGCGTAATCGCGCGAGCGTCTCTCCCGGGAGGCCCACGGCCCGGACAGAGGCGTCGATCAGTGGGGACCGTGCGTGCGCAAAGCTTTGAGCGCACCATGCATCATGAAGCTACCAAGTCCGCGAGCATGACGGCTTGCGCGCAGATAAGGGAACGCAAATAACCGTCTGCGCCCGGAGAAGTTCCTGAGGAAGCGCTTTCG
>CAMHER010000025.1 GCA_946184215.1 uncultured Clostridia bacterium
ATGCCTCCGTTTGATCTGTGGGTAAGGCCCACGACTCCCAAGAATCAAAAGGGGAGAGCCCCTTTTCTTGCAAAGTTAGACTTGATTTCGAGAAATATCTTTGATATATTAAAATGGGTTTGTGTATGCTTTCGTACTGCCGAATGATAGACCTCCCCCAAAACACAGCGTGGGGAGGGGTTGACAGACATAAAAAGAAGTGATATCTTTATTCCCCTGCCCGGGAGAGATTCGTTAATAATGCCCTGTTTGTTATGCCTCAGGGGATTAACTTGCGCGTCTCCCCCGGGCAGCTCGCTATTGATCCCTTGGGTTGACTTTCCGAAAAAGGGGTGTTAAAGGTTTTTCTTCCGCTCCGCTTCTTGTATGCCTTGTACGATATCTGGGTATTCAGAGACAAATCGAACGATATCCGGATCGCTGCCTGTATATTTTTCCGCACCAAACATATCAAGTGCTGCAATAGCATACCATCCGATCGGGCGACCAGCCATCTGAACCTGATCGTCTTTCAAATAACGCAGCAATTTAAAGATCTCTTCGTCGGCCAGGTTTTCTACTGATGCAAAAATGATGCCGTTAAATCTGTACCAGGCCCCATCACGCTTGAGGTTGTTTATTATTTCTATGCGTTCCAAGGATCTCCTGCCTCCTTCATTACGACCGAAATCGTCAGTACCACATAATGGTCATTTGCTTTGGCGGTTCTGCCCCGTGAAGACTTTCATAATACCTTCTTATGAAACTGATATGAGATCTGCAGTGTTCATAGCCGCGGGGATAGCAAAACGATTCAAATTCATGCGTTTCTAAAGAATACGCAAGTCTCACAGCCTCTTCACAGTCTTCAAGGTAGGCGTCACAGAATATGAAAGTGTTAGTCTTTTGGATGTTTTTCAAGCGAACCATAATATTCATCTGCCTCCGTATTATAGTTAAATTCTTTAGACGCCTTGATATGTGCCTCTTCTTGGGATAGACCCTCAAGCATCAGCTGCCGTTCCAAAAGTTCATGATATAACAGGGTAATATCGTGCGGCTTAATATTTTTTCCGTCGATAAGTCGTTGCCAGGATTGCGCCATTTCGTAGCTCGGAAAGAAACGAATAGGCTCATCATACCCCAAATCATGTGTTTCCTCGAAGATAAAAGACTTGATTTCCAGTATTTCCTGTTCGGAGAAGCCGGTGTTTTCTGCAATCCTTTTAACATCGGTGGTCATGTGCCGCACAGATTCATAATACTGCTCTGCGTGTTGCTCTGCACGGATGCTTCCGGGCGTTAGAGCTCCAGATACTTTTCCTTTTTTTATTATACTCTTTGTTTCGTCATAGTGCAAACCGCCATTTTCCTGATGTGAGCTTTTTCGCGCAGTGTCATCTTGCTCCTGCATTGCCGCCCCTTCGTGGGCGGCGTTTTTGTCGCTCTCCGGAGGAAGCAGACCTTTCCGCGCGAGAATATTGAGATATTCCGCTTCGTTTGCCCGGTATTTCGGGCTTGCCTCGGCGCGCTGCCCGGTCGCGGCGCTTGCCCCGGAGGCAAGCGTGCTGATCGCCGCTCCGATCATAAAAGAATACAGCAGATCCGCCGGGTCGAGCTGACGGTACAGCACGGCAAGGCTCTCGTCCCGATAGGTCGCTTCGGCGAGCGGCGAGAGAAGATCGGAGACGACCTCCTCCGCACCCTCTCCGGCGGCGCCGGCAAGAAAGCGCAGCATACTCCGCCCGGTATCGGACTCGGCCAGCTCCACGACGAGCTTTTCGACGATGTCGTCTGCGGCTCCGGCGCCGTAGATCTTCGCCACGCCGTCGAACAGCATTTCGCTGGCCACCTCGATCGCCGCGGAGGTCAGCCCGTAAGCGGCCTGCTGTTCCGGCGTCGCCCCGGCACGGCGCGCCGTCCCCACGCTTTGACCGTATACGCGCGCGGCCAAGGGGACGAGGGCGCTCCCTGCTGCACAGGTACTTCGTGCTACTGTTTCACAGCCCCATTAGGCGACAAAGACTTTTCTTGACACAGGAAAAACAATATGATATAATATAAATCCTGTCTAGGGGGGCTCGTTAATACTGCCTGGTAACTCAATCCGCCGGGGATTAACTTGCGAGCTAACCTAGACAGTTATTTTTTCAGCACAGTATTTCCTTCCTTGCCTAATTGCCTCTCAATATAGTTTTCCTCCGCCCCAAATGCGGTGATAATAAGATTGTAGGCGCTGTGTGTTCCATCGACGTCTTTAATTGCAGACAATTCAATTGAAAGGAAAACTTTCCTCTCATTTTGATCCTTTAGATCAAGAACTTCGGCAATTCTACCATTCTTCTGCCGGATGATTTTCAACGGGTGTTCCATGGCCTCGGGGATCTGGGACATAAGCTCCGCACCAAGCTTGTGATAGTGACCGGGTTGCGGTCCTTCACTTCTTGCGGAAAGAAAAGCGGATTCGTAACTCATGATAATGGGGAGAGGATCGGCTCCGGCTTCCCAAACAAGGATTTCTGGAGTGGTCTCTCGAACATTCGCAAATGGCTTTTCTTTTCTCGATATTAGCCCGCTTTCAATATCGGCGACCTGTTCGCCGAAACTCATGGAGCGAATTACCTGAGCTCTTGTTTTTCCAATATGGGAGGACAGCTTTTCTTTTACACGCTGTAAAAGGTTTCTTGTGTTCTCTTTCGCCGTCCCGTCCGGGACGGCGTTTTTGCTGCTCTCCGGAGGAAGCAGACCTTTGCGCTCAAGAAGGTTGAGATATTCCGCTTCGTTTGCCCGGTATTTCGGGCTTGCCTCGGCGCGCTGCCCGGTCGCGGCGCTTGCCCCGGAGGCAAGCGTGCTGATCGCCGCTCCGATCATAAAAGAATACAGCAGATCCGCCGGGTCGAGCTGACGGTACAGCACGGCAAGGCTCTCGTCCCGATAGGTCGCCTCGGCCAGAGGGCTTAGCAGATCGGAGACGACCTCCTCCGCACCCTCTCCGGCGGCGCTCCTCCCGGGCAAGCTGCTTCGCCTTCCGCAGTCCGCTTGTGAGGGCGCTGTTCATGCTTCCCGCTGCCATGCCCCGCCCTCAGCCCTGCTTATAAAAGCTGCCCTGCGTTCTTCTGCCGCTCTTCGAGGCCGTTTTCTTCGTCGAGCGGCTTTTTGCGTCCGTCTTCTGCGTGCGGACGATCACCGTGGGCCCGCTCTCCGCCGGAGCGAGCAGCGCCGCCCCCTGCGCCGGGCTCATGCCCGCCTGGGCGTACTCCTCCGCGCTGGGGGTATAGCCCGCGGCCAGCAGCCTCACCAGCCGCTCATAGGCGTCCTGGCGGCGGCTGTAAGCCAGCTTGTCCGCGGCCACGCGGCGGTTATAGTCGTCCACCGCGCGGCGATAGGCCGTCTCGTCGCCGTAGCGCAGCGCCTCACGCGCGTCGTCCACGTCGTCTCTGGCCTGGGCCACCTCCCGGTTGTACTGACCCAGACTGTCAAGATAGCGCTCATAATCGCTCTTCTCCAGCGCCGCGGTCAGGTCGTAGCGCCGCATCAGCTCGTCACCCTCGGCCCGATAGGCGTCCAGCGCCATGCCGTAGGTCTGCGGCAGCACGTCCGCCAGACGGCGCAGATAGGCGTCAAACTGCTGCTGGCCCACGCTTTGGGCATAGGACGAACCGTAGCCGCCCGTCAGCGCCGCTGCGCGGCCCATCGTGTCGCGCATGGCCTGGGCGCCCTGCTCGGTATAGCGCTGCGCGTACTGCTGATACAGCGGGTCGGTGGCGCTGTCATAGCGAAAGGGCCGCCGCCCGGTGATCTGCTCATACAGCTGCCGGATCTGCTCGTCATAACGGCTGTCATAGCGCGGCGCCTCTCCCTGCTTCCGCTCCAGCGCCGCCAGGGCGCTGTCATAGCGCAGCTGCGCAGCCCGGTCCGCCTCCGGCGCGCGAAACGACGCGGCCTCCTCTCTCGCCGGGACCTCGGGCAAGACGGCGGAAACGCTCTCCTTTGCCTCATCGCCGCCCGCCGCGCCATATGACCCGACGGCGTTATACGCCCCGCCTGCGGTCTCGGGCGAGCTTGCGCTGCCGCTCCCGGGCGGGGGAACGATCGTCGCGCCTTTCTTTTGGGGCAGATGCCGCAGGATCTCCACCCGGTCCTCCGGAACCGTCGCGGGCGGCTTGACGCCCGGCGTGTTCACAACGGCGGAGCCTCTCCCCGCTGTCCGCTTCTTTTTGTTCAGATCACTTGCCATTTACTCCTCCTTTTCGGCTTTCACATACGCGGGATAGTCCCGTGCCAGCAGCTCGAAGCCGACCCAGATCGTGTCCAGCAGCCGCCGGCAGGCCTTGCGGGAGCCGGAGGCCGGTTCGCAGGCGATGCGCAGCTCGCCGGGGCGCTGCACTACGCTGGGATAAAAGCGCTCGGCCTCGTCCCGCAGAGCCGCCGCTGCCGTAAAGGCCAGCGTCGAAGCCGCTGCGCACACCAGATCCTGCCCCTTCGGCGCGCTTGCCGCGTGCCCTTTGAGCACCAGCGTCAGCCCCCGGCGGCCGTACTGCGCGCGGATCATCGTCCCGCCTCCGGCTGGCTTGCCCCGCGGGAGCGTTCCCGCGAAAGGCGTACGCGCTCGCTCTCGCCGAGGGGGCGGGAGAGCTTCGGCGCTGCCCCGCCGCGCACAGGCGCGCCTTCGTCCGCGACGGAGGCCTCCAGCCCCGCGGCCAGCTCCGGCTCATACTTTCTTGCCAGTGCCAGCGCCAGCTCCCGGAAAGCGCTCTGCCGCTCCTGCTCCTGCGAGAGGCGGCGCACCCGGTCCATCAGCTCGTCCCTGCCCTCAAAGTCCATCATCTCCAGACACAGCAGCGTCTGCTCCGCCTGGCGGGGGTCAAAGAAGCCGAGATTGAAGAACTGCAGGGCCAGCTCGTTCTGGCTCAGCTGGCTGTAGCCGGAGGACTTGCGCGCCTTGACCTCAATGTCAAACTGCGGCGCGCGCTGACCCAGCTCCACGCCTGCCAGGGTCCCCTGGCTGCGGGGGCGGAGCGCGGCATTGGAATAGGAGATGAACTCCTGCTCCCCGGATCTGCCCAGGATGCGGAAGCGCCGGGGCAGGGTGTAGAACTGCCGGATCAGCTCGATGACCAGCTCCACCACCTCGCCGTAGGCGCGGTAGGAGGTCTTGGTGCTGTCACGGCTGCCCTTGCCGCTGGCCTCCTGCAGCGCGGCGATGGCCGAGGCGGCCGTTACGCCCTGGGCAATGTTGCCGGTGGCGGTCTCCGTGTTGCCGGAGGTCTCCCGCAGCTCGCGGATCCGCTCGCGCTGATATTCGATGTAATTGCCGCTCAGCGGGCGGAAGTCGATGATCTTCAGCGCGTCGTCGCCCAGGTTGCCGTCCACGGCCACCAGCGGGCGGCTGAGGTCCAGCAGCTCCTCCTCGTTCACGCCGGCGTCCTGCCGCTTGAAATAGCGCGGCATCGCCCCGACCATCGTGTTGCGGATAAAGGCGCTGTCCATCAGGTCGATCGCGGTCTGCGCGTTTTTGCACAGGTCCACAAAGCCATACCCGCAGGGGCTGCCCTCCACGGGAAACAGCGGGTCGAATACAAAAGGATAGCGGGCGTGCTCATAGAGCGGCGTTCCCTCGTTCTCACTGGCGTACAGCAGCGTGTCGCCCACGTACTGGATGTAGTGCAGCACCTGCCGCCCCTGCTCCCATTTCTTATAGTAACAGTCGATCACCGTGCACTTGCCGTCCGTCGGCACCGCGTCGTCATAGAGAAAACGCGTCGCCGCGAACGAGGCGCTCATGTGCCGGCCGCGCAGCTGCGGCCAGCGCTCGGAGAGCAGGTCGAGATCCTGCAGCGCCGTGTGGAACAGATAGCGGCTGTCCTGGATATCCTTCACGCCCGGCTCCCAGAACAGGTTCAGCAGATCCACCGCGTGGATCGACACGTCGCCCAGCCCGCCCAGCTTGCCCGGGTCCCAGGTCACCTTGTACACGCCCGTTCCGGTCTTCAGCTTCTGCCAGATGGCGTCGGAATAGACGTCCTCAAAGCGGTTCTGCCCCAGCACGACCGGCAGGATCGAGCTCAGCGCGTTGGCCTCGTCGCAGTCGTCCGGCTCCCGCGGGAGCACAACCGGCTCGGGAAAGGCCTCCATCGCGTCCGCGTGCTTGGAGACGATCACGTTGTGCAGCCATCCGCTCTTCGAGCGAAAGCCGCCGTCATGCAGCGAGCTCTCCTTCTGCTCCTCTGCGCTGTTGCGCAGCTTCCACCAATTTTCCGCGGCGACCACGCGCCGCTCCAGATTTGCTTTCCCGGCCTTGTAGCGCTGCAGGATGCGCGTCAGCTCCTCCAGGCGCTCCCTGCCGATAAGAGGCAGGCTTGTATTATCGTCCATTCATTTCCTCCTTGTTTGATCGGAGCGGATCGAAGGGCCTTGCCTTCTCCTCCGCCGTCCGCAGCGCCCGCACGGGGCGCGACATGCAAAAATAGCGTGTCTCGTCAGCCACGTGATCCTCCAGCGCCGTATCCAGATCCTCCGCCGCATGCGCGTCGTAGCACAGCAGCGGGATCGTGCGGATAAAGGCGCGGCAGCCGGAAAACACATACAGCCGCGGATAGCCGTTTTCGTCGAACTGCAGACGGTAGTGCACCTGCATCCAGCCTGCGATCCGGTTGTTGTCGCCGGGGACGAAGAAAACGCCGTGCCGCGCCGCCGTCTCGGCGATGCTCTCGCCTCTCGACGCGTCCCAGATCGCGGGATCCGCCACCCCGGAAATGCTCTTTCCGGCCAGCCAGGGATGCTCGCGCTCGATCCGGGCGATTTCGGCAAACTGCCGCTCCGGCGTCCACTTCACGCCCTCGTTCGGTGTGGCCGTGCAGCCGTACAGCTCCAGCACCCGGTAGATCACGCCGTCATAGTCCACGGCCCACCACGCGCAGGAGAAGGGCTTGCCATAGCCGAAATCATAGCTGCGGCACAGCTTCCAGCCCGCCGCCGCGCCGCGGGAGAGATCGATGGGGTCGATCACGTGTGTCCAGCGGCCCTGTTGCCGAAGCGCCTCCTCATCGAGACCGCAGCCCGCTGCGCGGGCGGCCGCCAGATCGGGCGCTGCGCGAAACTCCTCAAAGAACTGCCCCTCGAAAATGTCCCAGTTGCCGTGGAGCCAGGCCTCCCGCAGCTTGGGAGGCAGCGCCTCCAGCTGCCGGACATAATCCGGGTCAGCGCGCAGCAGCGCGGCGTTGTCCGTCACCAGCGAACGGATGAAGGCGTAATCCTCCGCCCGCTCGCCGCTGTGAAAACGCCGGTCAAGAAACAGCCGCTTGACCCATCCGTGGCCCACGCCGCCGGGATTGCAGGTATAATAGACCCGTTTGGGAAAGGCGTTGACGCCGCGCACGCAGGCCTTGAGACGATCCATGCGCTCCTCGGTCTGCTGGGTGGCCTCGTCGACAAACATCACGTCCACCTCGGTTCCCTGAAAGCGGTCGGCGTCGCGGTCCGTTGCACAGTGGCGAAACAGGATCACGCTGCCGTTGGGAAAGGAGATCTCCTTGCGCGCGTCGTTATAGCCTGCAAGTGCCTCGCCCTCCGCCGCGCCGCAGCGCAGCAGCGCGCAGAGCGGCACGATATGGTTGGCACGCAGCTCCGGATAGGTTTTTCGCACGATCATCACCTTGATCCCTGGATACCTCTCGCACAGCAGTACGGCCTTGACCCTCACGGCCCAGCTCTTGCCGCCGCCGCGCGCTCCGCCGAAGGCCACGTATTTGTGCTTCTCGGCAAAAAAGCGCCGCTGGGTCTCTGACGGCGGGGGGATCACAAGCCTCATCCGCTCCTCCTTTTCTTCACCGGGGATCCGACATCCCGCCCTGCTCGGCCCCCGGCAGAGACGTACCGCTTTTTATTGCGCGGCCTCTTCCGTCTCGGGCGAGAACTCGATGCGCAGCGACCGCGCATCCGCCTGCGCGCTTTTTTCCTCCAGCGTCCGCAGCCGCAGGAGCTGCTCGCGCTCGTCAAGCTCCGGGCGCAGCATCCGGATCTCCTTGGCGTTCTTGATGGCGCGCATCAGCTCGCCCAGCTCCCGCACCCCGATGTCCTCGGGGGTGTTCAGCAGCTCCTTGGCACGGCGCACCAGCATATCCGTCACGCGGAGGATCTCCTCATGCGCCGCATCTTTTTCGAGCGCCGCGGCCGCGTCATCTTCAAGGTCCGTTTCCTCGCACACCGCTGCCGGATCGCCTCCGCGGACGGCCTCTTCGCACGCCGCTGCCGCATCGTCATTCCGGGCGGCCTCCGGGGCACAGGCGCCGTGAAAAGCCTCCCGCTTTTCGAACCAGCCCTCACGGTAGGCCCGGCTGCGCAGCGTGCTGCGGGGGACCGCATATTTTACGGCCAGTGACCGCATGCTGATCTCACCCGTGATATACTCCTCCGCGACTGCCTTCCAATCCACCCGGACCATGGCAGACCTCCCTTCCAAAACGATCGTTCGTCTCAAAAATGGGACAGAAAGAGCATAAAAAAGATCCCCCAGGCATAACAGAGGCAGCAGCTTTTCAAACCGTTTCACTTTTGGGACGCTTCTATCATAGCACAGTCACGCTTTTTTGTCAACCCAAAAATGGGACGAAACGAAAATCTTTTTGAAAAACTTATTGCAAATTTGAGACGGCCGTGCTATGATGGCCGTGGTGATAACGATGAATGAGATCGCAACCCGCCTGTATCAGGCGATCACGGAAAAAGGAATAAGCTATGGCGAGCTTGCCCGTCTCACGGCGATCCCCAAGTCGGCGATCCAGCGCTATGCCACGGGAACGACGGACAAGATCCCGCTTGAACGGCTGCGCGCGCTTGCCGCCGCGCTCTGCCTCCCGCTGTCCGCCCTGACCGGATGGGAGGAGAACGAGCGCTCCGACGAGAGAGAGGAGCTGCCGGAGATCACGATGATCGCGCGTGCGGGCAAAAAGATGTCGCCCGAGCGGCGGCAGGATATGCTGCAGCTTTTGAAAATCGCATTTCCGGAGGAGTTTCGCGATGATGACGGAGCGTGACCGCTTTGTTGTGCGCACCGCCTGCGAGCTTGTCCGCCGCCACGGTTATGCGCTGCCCATTGACGTCTCTGCGCTCTGCGCGGTCTACGGCACACGCCTGGTCTCGCTCAGCGAGCTGGAGAAGGGCGGCATGGACCGGGAGGCGGTGTTTGCCGTCTGGGGCAACCGGGACGGCGTGGCCATGTCGGGCCGCCTGGGCCGGGCGATCGGCTATAACGACCGCGCCGCGGAAAAACGGATCCGCTTCACGCTCTCCGAGGAGCTGATGCATCTGCTGCTTGGCCACACGCAGGATCGGCGTTTTTCCGTCTTCTCGCAGAGCTATGATGAAGAGACCTACAAGCGTTATGAGGCCGAGGCCAAACACGGCGCCTGTATGCTGCTGATCCCGCCCACGGTCTATTTCCGCTACCGCGCGCTGTACGGCACGGCCGGGATCGCCCGGCTCTGCCAGGTCTCCCGGGCCTGTGCCTGGAGGGCGGCGCGCTATTATGAGGAAAATGAGAAGGAGCTGCGCGCCCTCTTCACGGCCGAGCCGCTCCGCTGCCAGACCGGCGCGCTTGAGCGCCGACACCCCCTTCGCCCGCGCCGCGTCTCCGCGGACGCGAGTATCTAGTTTCTAGTATTGTTCACTAAAAACTAGAAACTAGAATCTAACCATGCAAACACAGGTTTCCACACCCTGTGTAATAAAAAATGGAGGTACCCCATCCCATGCAAAAGAAAAGCACTGTCCTTCGCATCGCAACCGCGGCCGTTGTCGCCGCCGCCTATGCCGCGCTGACCATTGCCCTTGCCCCGATCAGCTATGGCGCACTCCAGTTCCGGGCGAGCGAGGCGCTCACCGTCCTGCCCTTCTTCATGCCCTGTACCGTTTGGGGGCTGTGGATCGGCTGCATCCTTGCCAATCTCTATACCGGCACGATCGCCGATATCGTGTTCGGCTCGCTGGCCACGCTGCTGGCCGCGCTCTGCACGGCCTGGTTCGGCAAACGGGGGAACACGGTGAAAAACCGCATCCTCGGCTGCCTGATGCCGGTTGTCTTCAACGCCGTCATCGTCGGCGCGGTCCTCACCTGGGCCTACCAGATCCAGGAATTCCCCAGCCCCATCCGGTCCTACGGCTTTAACGCCTTGACGGTCGGCCTCGGGGAGCTCGGCGTCCTGTTCCTCATCGGCTACACGCTGCTGCGTCAGCTGCCGAAGATCAAATCGTTTCGTGAATTTGTCGCTCGCGTAAATCAAAAATAAAAACCCGCCTGATCCGGGCGGGGAAGGAGCAGAGTATGAAAGTCAGAAAAGCCATCATTCCGGCAGCGGGACTCGGAACGAGACTGTTGCCCAACACGAAGAGCATCCCCAAGGAGATGCTGCCCCTGGTCGACAAGCCTGTTATCCAGTACATCGTGGAGGAAGCGGTGGCCGCCGGGATCGAGGAGATCCTGATCATCACCAACCGCGGCAAGAGTGCGATCGAGAACTATTTCGATTACGCCCCCGACCTCGAGGAGAGACTGATCCTGGACGGCAAGCAGCGCGACGCGCGGATCGTCCGCGAGGTCGCGGACATGGCGGATGTGTACTTTCTTCGCCAAAAGGAGACAAAGGGCCTCGGCCACGCGGTATGGCGTGCCAAGAGCTTTGTCGGCGACGAGCCCTTTGCGATCCTCCTGGGCGACGACATCATGCTCAGCGAGACCCCCGTTCTCAAGCAGCTGGTCACAGCGGCGGAAGCAAACGAATGCAGCGCCGTTGCGGTGCGCCGGGTGCCGGACGAGCTGATTGTCAAGTACTCCTCTGTCAAGCTGGAGGAAAAGCTCTCCGACCGTGTCTACCGCATCAGCGACATGAACGAAAAGCCCAGGCTGGAGGAAAAGCTTTCGGACTATGCGATCCTCGGCCGCTATGTGCTCACCCCTGCGATCTTTGATATCCTGGAGCATACCGCGCCGGGACGCAACAACGAGATCCAGCTGACCGACGGCATGAAGGAGCTTTGCCACCGCGAAAAGATGTGCGCCGTGGACTTTGAGGGCCGCCGCTACGACACCGGCAACCTCCAGGGCTATCTCGAGGCGATCATCGACTTTGCGCTGAAAAACGAGGAGGCGGGCGAATGGCTGCGCCAGTTCATCCTCGACAAGGCGGACAGCTTCCGCGCCTGAAAACAAAACAAGCCATTCTCGCCCGTGCCCCAGAAGGAGCGCGGGCGATCTCTTTTTCAGATCAGCTTTACCGCCGTGAACAGCTCCTCCTGCGCCGACATCAGCGCGGGATTCGGCGCGTTGACGGTCCACAGGCTCAGCCCGCCCAGGCCGTACTCTCTCACCAGCGCGAAACGGGAAAGGAAGCTGCGCAGGTCTTCAAACCACAGCTCATGGAGGACCCCCGCGTCATCGCGATAACGAAAACGGGAGGCCGCCGCGTCCTCGTCAAAGTGTACGGCCGCCCCGGCCGCCACGGCAAGATTGACAGCGGCGGTGTTGCTCATAAGCGAGGCCTCCTGTCCCAACCGCCACGGCAGCGTCCAGCTGCAGGCGTGGTTGGACACACCGAGCAGGATCTTTTCCCGCGGGATCTGCTCCACGGCATGGTCCAGCACACGGCGGACCGCCCCCAGCGGCGAGATCGGCTGCGGCTCCCCGGCGGCGTTCCCCCAGTCATAGGTCGTCAGAACGACCCAGTCCGCACACTCGGCGTGAAGGGCGTAATCATGCGCCTCTCCCACCGCTCCGCTCTCCCGCGGCGGGGCCGCCGATAACAGGAAAAACCCGCGCTCGTGCAGCAGCGCCGCCGCGCGGCGGAGAAAGGCGCTCAGCCGTTCACGGTCAAAGGGATAGAGATACATCAGGTACAGATAAGCCCCGCGGTACCCTCTCGTCTCCAGTACAGAGAGGAGCTGGGCAAAAAAAGTATCCTGCACGCATCCGTCTGTGAGAACACGGTGGGCAAGATCAGCGGAAAACGCGCCGTTCCCGGCAAGGTTGGCCACGCACAGCAGCGGCGCCGCGCCGTCTGCTCTCGCCGCGCGGACAAGCTCGCCGTCCGCCGGCGGGAGCAGCAGCCCTTCGCCTGTCATGCGGCAGGAGAGAGAGCAGAGAAAAGTGGCATACCGCATCGCTTCCCCGGCAGAGAGAGGAAAAAGCGCAGCGTCGGCGCAGGCGGCAACAACGATCTCGCGCCGTCCCTCCCCGGAAGGGGCAGGGATCGCAAGGGCCAGCCCCGGCACAAGCCGGGTCGGATTCGTCAGCGCGTTATAGCGCGCAAGCTCTTCCGGGGGCAGATGAAAGCGCCGCGCGACAGAGAGCAGCGTATCGCCGCGCCGGGAGACATATACGATCATATAACAGCTCCTTTCCTTCCGCACCGCAGCGCGGAAGAGGCATTTCTTTACGGTATTTGATTGTATTCGGACAAAAGGCGTGTTATAATCAATGTGATAAAATCGCAAAAATGTATAGACAGGGAGGACCGCCCATGGCAGAAAACCGTATTCCGAAGCGGGAAGAGATCGCAGAAGAGTTTACCTGGAACCTGAAAGACATGTTCCCCAGCGACGCGGCCTGGAACGAAGAATATGAAGCGCTCAAGGAGATGCCGGCCCGGATCGAGGCTTTCCGCGGCCGTCTCGGCGAGAGCGCGGAGACGCTGCTGGCGTTTTTCAAGCTTCAGGACGAGATCCATCTTCGTCTGCATCCGCTGCACACCTATGCCAGCTGCTCATCCGACCAGGACACCTCCAACGGCGTTTATCAGGACATGGTGGGCAAGGCCAACGCCACCTATGTGGCCATTTCCAGCGCCGGCGCCTTTGCCACGCCGGAGATCATGGCCATTGACGAGGACAGGCTCAATCTGTTTTACGTCGTCCAGCCCGGGCTGGAGACCTACCGCCGCAGCATCTACCAGATCCGCCGCCGCGCCGCGCATATCCTGAGCGGCGAGAGCGAGGCACTGCTGGCCGCCGCGGAGGAGATGGCGGAGACCCCCGACCAGATCGGCAGCATTTTCCGCAACGCCGACATCCGCTTTGACGAGGCCGTGGACGGCGAGGGCAAGCCTCACCAGCTGACCAACGGCACCTTTGTCCCCCTGCTGGAGAGCGCGGATCGCGAGCTGCGCCGCAGCGCGTTTGAGAAATACTACGAGCGCATGGGCAGCTTCCGCAACACGGTGGCGGCCACGCTCAACGGCGAATTCAAGCAGCGGCTGTTCTTCTCACGGGCCCGAAAATATCCCGACACCCTCAGCGCCGCGCTGGACCATACCGAGGTGCCCGTGGAGGTCTATCTGAATCTGATCGAGGCCGTCCACGGCAACCTGGACAAGATGTACCGCTATGTCTCGCTGCGCAAGCGCCTGCTGGGGCTCGACGAGCTGCACATGTACGATGTCTACACCCCGCTGGTCAAAGGCGCCACGCGCAAGATCGGCATCGACGAGGCAAAGGCCACCGTGCTCGAGGCGCTTGGCGTCCTGGGCGAGGACTACACTGCCCTGCTGCGGGAGGGCTTCGAAAACCGCTGGCTGGACGTTTACGAGAACGAGGGCAAGCGCGGCGGGGCCTACTCCACCGGCGGCGCCCGTCCGCATCCCTACGTGCTGCTCAACCACAAGGACACGCTGGACTCCATGTTCACGCTGGCCCACGAGATGGGCCATGCGCTGCACAGCTATCACAGCACCCATTACCAGCCGGTGAACACCAGCGGCTACGTCATCTTTGTGGCGGAGGTCGCCTCCACCTGCAACGAGGTGCTTCTGGTGCGCCATCTGCTGAAAAAGACGACGGATCCCACCGAGCGGGCCTATCTCATCAACCACTTCCTGGATTCCTTCAAGTCCACGGTCTACCGCCAGACGATGTTTGCCGAATTCGAACTGATGATGGGCCGCATGGCGGAGAGCGGCCAGACGCTGACGGCCGATGCGCTCTGCGAGAAATACCACGCGCTCAACCGCCTCTACTTCGGCCCCGACATGATCTCTGACGATGCCATCGCGCTGGAGTGGACGCGCATCCCGCACTTCTTCTACAATTACTATGTCTTCCAGTACGCGACGGGCTTTTCCGCGGCGGTGGCGCTGGCCAACCGCATCCTCACCGAAGGGGAGAGCGCCGTGCGCGATTACAAGAAGTTCCTCTCCGGCGGCAGCAGCACCGACCCGATCAGCCTTCTGAAGATCGCCGGGGTGGACATGTCCACGCCGGATCCGGTCAACTCGGCGCTCGCGCTCTTCGGCGAGCTGCTCGACGAGATGGAAAAGCTGGCCTGAGTGACGACAGAGAAAACCGTATCGCATAAACAGATAAAAAAGAGGTGGAAGTATGTACAAAGTAGTAACCAAGCGCTTTTTGAACGACGCAAAAACCATTTGCCTCTTCGAGATCGAGGCGCCGCTGATCGCACGCCATGCCCAGGCCGGCCAGTTCGTCATTTTCCGTCTTGACGAGCAGGGCGAGCGGGTGCCGGTCTCCGTCGCGGGCTACGACCGCGAGAAGGGCACCGTCACGGTCATGGTCCAGGCCGCGGGCCGTACCACGAAGATGCTGCACACGGTCGCCGAGGGCGACGTGATCTCCGATATCGTCGGGCCGCTCGGCAAGGCCACGGAAATGGAGGGCCTGAAAAAGGTCTGCGTGGTCGGCGGCGGCGTCGGCTGCGCCATCGCGTACCCCATTGCCAAGGAGATGCACGAGAAGGGCATCGAGGTCACCTTCATCGGCGGCTTCCGCAGCGCGGACATCGTCATCCTGAAGGACGAGCTCAAGGCCGCGTCTGACAAGCTCATCATGTGCACCGACGACGGCAGCTACGGCGAAAAGGGCTTTACCACCGTTTTCCTCAAGCAGGAGATCGACGCGAACATCTCCGAGAACCGGCCGCAGTTTGACCGCGTCATCGCCATCGGCCCGGATATCATGATGAAGTTCCTCGCCGACGTCACCCGTCCCTACGGCATCAAGACCATCATCTCGCTCGACCCGATCATGGTCGACGGCACGGGCATGTGCGGCGGCTGCCGCGTCATCGTCGGCGGCGAGACGAAGTTCGTCTGCGTCGACGGGCCGGAGTTCGACGCCCATCTTGTCGACTGGGACATGATGATGAAGCGCATGGGCGCGTTCAGGCCCCAGGAGCAAAAAGCAAAGGAACATGTCTGCAAGGCGGGGATATTCTGATTGTTTGATTGTTTGATTGTTTAATTGTTTGATTGTTTAATTGTTTGATTGACGGATTGACAGATTGAGAGATTGACGGATTGACAGATT
>CAMHER010000026.1 GCA_946184215.1 uncultured Clostridia bacterium
GCGATCTTCCAGTCCGCGATCGAGACGTACTTGGCCATGATGTCCTGCACGCCCGCGATCGTGAGGAAGCGCGGCGCGCCGGCGACGATGTCCATGTCGCAGATGACCGCGTCGGCTGCCTGCATCGGGATCGACTTCTTCTGCCCGTCGATGATGATCGAGCAAATGTCGGCGGTAAAGCCGTCGGAGGAGACGATCGTCGGGATGGCGACGAAGGGGATGCCCAGCTTCCAGGCGCTGTAACGGCCAAAGTCCATCAGCGTGCCGCCGCCGACGACGACGACATAGTCGGGCTTTTGGACAAAGCGGGTCATGCAGTCCTCGATCAGTCCCTTTTCGCTGTGCAGGCCTGCCGCTTCCAGCACGATCTCCTGGTCGGCGGCGACGTGGGTCATCGTCGGCAGGTTATAGGTGTTCGTGTCGTAAATGACGGTGCGAAAGCCCGTCAGGCCGCAGTCGGCCATATACTTGTCAAAGTTTTTCAGCGCGCCGTATTCACATACGACAAGCTTGGTGCGCAGCTCATGGTCGCGGCCGCACGCGCAGGGGCCGAGGTATTTTTTGCAGTCAAGGATCATGATTGGTTTCTTCCTTTCGTATATCGTAAAGGTATTTGTTCGCTATGCTTAAGAATACCTTTTCCCGCCCGATTCGTCAAGTGCGGCGGGCAATTTTCGCCTCCTCCGTGCTTGCCGAAGGGCGGGCGCTGTGGTATGGTAGAGAAAAAAGGAAAGGGAGGAGGGATCGCATGGAGAGGCAAGCGGAAAAGGCAGCCTGCCGCGCCCTGGCGCTCTCCCGCCGCCGCGCCCTTGCCCCGGAGGAGCGGAGGGCGCGCAGTCTTCAGATCTGCCGCGCGCTGGAGGGGCTGGAGGAGCTGCGGGGCTCGAGGACTGTTCTCGGCTATGTCCCCTCCGGCAGTGAATGTGACCTGCGGCCGTTTTATGAAACGCTGCGCAAAAGGGGCGTGAGCGTCGCCTTTCCCGTCACGCTTTCGGACGGAGAGATGGAGGCCTATGTACCCGTCGGGCCGCTTCTTCCCGGCCGCTGTGGGATCCCGGAGCCGGATGCCGCCGTCTCCCGGCTTGTGCCGCCGGAGGGGCTCGACGCCGTCCTTGTCCCCTGCGTGGGCTTCGACGATACGCTCTGCCGTCTCGGCCACGGGATGGGGTATTACGACCGCTATCTTCCCCGCTGCACGCGAGCCGCGGCGATCCTCACCGCCTTTGAGGCGCAGCGGCTGGACGCCGTTCCGAGAGAGCCGCACGATTTTTCCTTCCGCGCTGCCGTGACGGAAAAAGGCGTTTTCCGAAAATAAAAAAAGAGGGATGCTTTCGCATCCCTCTTTTCGGTCTTACGCGATCCCTGCGTATTTCTGCTTTACTGCGTCCAGCTTCTGCTGGGTGGCCTGCTCGGCCGGATACCAGCCGCGCTCGGCCATTTCCTTATAGATGTCGCTCTGCATGCAAAGTGCGCTCGAGAGCGCAGTATTGAAGGTGCCGTGGACGTTCGGCGTGGCCGACTCGACGGTGCCGTGCATATACAGATCGACGACGCCCTTGGTCGTGATCAGAATGTTTTCCATGATCTCCTTGTCGTTCATGCCGCGCTCCTCCTTACACAAGATTGTAAAAACTGGTAAACAGCTTCTGGTTCTCCGCAACCAGGCGCTGTGCCTCGCCGCGCAGCGCGGGGTCGGTCAGCTGGCTGGCCGCCGTGCGGCACTGGGTCATCAGAAATTGCGTGTGTCCGAGCGCGTCCTCGATATAGAGCAGTTCTTTGGGACTCATGTTCATCACCTCATATCAGACTAAACCCCGGCAAACGGCGCGCTTGCCGCCGCTCGCTGTTGTTCGGTATTAGTATCTGTCGTGAGGCGGACAATAAACGAGAAATTTTTTGAAATTTTCATCGAATTTATGCGCGGGATGTGCTATACTTTCCTCACCGATCCGAAAAACAAGGAGCAAAAACACATGCAGATCTTTCTTTCTGTTCTCGCCGGCCTCCTTTGGGGCGGCCTCTGCGGGCTTGTCAATATGCTGCTTACGAAAAAAATGGCCTCCGGCAGTGCGCAGCAGATCTCGTCTCTGGGCGTCATCCGCACGGCGGTCGATCTGGTCGCGCTCGCCGCGGTGTACTTTACGCGCAGCCTCCTGCCGCTTCGCTTCGAATATACGCTGATCGCCACCGCCGTGGCGCTTAGCCTTGTCGGCATTATCTCCGCCTTCCGCCTCTCTGCCTCGATGAAAGGCTGAGCCTGTCCTGTCAGGCAAAAATCCCGTGCGTGCTTTTGGCACGCACGGGATTTTTCTTTTTCATTCCTCGCCTTTTGCGGCCTTCTCGTCCGCCGAGACGATGTCGTCGAAGGCGCCGATCTCGACCTCGATGTCCCTCTCTCCGCTCTCCTCGGCGATCTTCTCCTTGAGAGCCTCGATCTCCGTCTCGATCGAGCGGATGTTCTCCGTCGTCTCACCCGCCTGGGCAAAAAGCGGCGCGAAGAAGCCCCCGGCGCTGCCCTGCTGCTGCTCGAAGTACAGCCTGCCGATCTCGGTATAGATCTTTTTCAGCTCCTCATTCTCGCCGTTGAGCGCCAGCGTCAGCCTGGCGATACGGGCATAGGCCTTTGTCCGCTCGGTCCCCTTGGCGTACACGCCGCGCACGGTGCCGTTTTTGTCCACGGCGTTCATAGCCTGACCGCCGACCTCTTTTGCTTTTTTCACCAGTTCGCCCAGCGTGCCGGCCAGCTTATCCATCGTTTCGCTCATGTTCTTTTCTCCTCTCCGTCTTCACTTGTTACGATCTCCGCGGCGGCCGCGGCGACCTTGTTGACATACAGTTCCTCCGGCGGGTGTTTTTTCCGTGCGTTGACAACCAGCAGCACCAGGGACGCGAGCGCCAGCACGATCGACAGCAGCTGCGAGACGCGCAGAGACGTCCCGGCAATATACAGGCTGTCGGTCCGCAGACCCTCGATCCAGGCTCTTCCCACGCCGTACCAGAAGAAATAGCCCAGGGCGGCCTGCCCGTCATAGCGCCGTCCGCCCCTGCGCTCCCACACGATCAGGCCGATCAGGCCGATGAGATTCCACAGACTCTCGTACAAAAAGGTCGGGTGGACACAGACGCTGCTGCCGTCCGGCGCGGTGAGCTGCATGCGGCAGAAGATCTCCGTTTCGGCGCCGAAGGCCTCGCGATTCATGAAGTTGCCCCAGCGGCCCAGGATCTGGCCGATCAGCAGGCCATAGACGATCAGATCCAGCATTGCCTGCCAGGGGATCTTTTTCCGGCGGCAGACAAAGAGCATCACGATCACGCCGGCGATCACCCCGCCGTAAATGGCCAGTCCGCCGTTCCAGATCGCGACGATCTCCTCGGGGTGGGCAAGGTAGTAGTCCAGCTTGAAGGCCACGAAATACAGCCGCGCGCCGATGATGGACAGCGGGATCAGCCACAGCACCAGGTCATAGACGTCGTCCTCGCGGATGCCGAAGCGTTTGGCGTTTTTTGTGCAGTAAGTAATGCCCAGCAGGAAGCCCAGGGCGATGATCACGCCGTAAAAGTAGATGTTCCGCCCGAACAGCACAAAGGACGCGGGCGGGTTCATGCTGAAATCTCCGAGCAGCCCCGGAAAGCTGATGGCGGAGGTGCGCTGAATGGTTTCCAAAGCTGTTTCCATCTTATTTCCCTCCCGGCCTGACCACGCTCAGCGCCGTGCGCTCACGCCTCAGCGTGCGCGCAAGAAAGTCGCGGCATTCCTCGGCCGTGACGGAGGCGAGCACCTCCGGCGCGTCGAAGATGCAGTAGCCCAGCTTCTGGGCGTCAAAGCAGGTGAGACACACACTGTCAAAGTCCTCAAAGCCCCTCAGCCGTGCGCCGAGGGAGGCGCGCTTGGCGCGCTCGAAGGCGCCCTGGTCAAAGCCCTCGGATGCGATCCGTTCGACCTCACGGAGCAGTTCCTCGTACACGCGCTGCGGGTCGGGGCTCTCGCCGCCGACAGTCAGCTGCGCGGTATTCGCGGGAAAATCGGTGCCGTAGGAGAAGTTGCGGTTGAGCACGCCCTCGCCGTACAGGCGGGTATAAAAGGGCGAGGAGGTGCCGCACAGCAGCCGCATCGCAAGGCGCGCGACGATCCGCTCGCGCAGCACGTCGCCCTCCGTCGGGCGGTAGGCCGCGCCGAGCAGGAACTGCGGCGCGGAGACGCTCATCACGCGCTCGGTATAGAGCTTTTCCGGCGCGTCGTTCTCTTCATACACGACTGGCTGGGGCACCTCGCCCTTTTCTCCTCCGAGCATCTCTTCGGCGATGGCGCAGATCGCGGCGGCGTCCACGTCGCCCGCCACGCACAGGCACATGTTGCCCGGCGTGTAGAACGCGCGGTGGCAGGCATAGAGCGTATCGGCGTCGATCTCGGCGATGCTCTCGACCGTTCCGGCGATATCGTCGCGCACCGGATGGGTCTTGTAGAGCAGCTTCATCAGCTCGACGTACACCGCGTTGTCCGGCTCGTCGTCGTACATGCGGATCTCCTGGGCGATGATGCCCTGCTCTTTTTCCACGGTCTCGGCGGTGAAATAGGGCGTGGTGACAAAGCGCAGCAGCGTGCGCAGATTTTCCTCAAAATGCTCGGTGCAGTGGAAGTAATACACCGTCTCGTCATAGGCGGTGAAGGCGTTGGGATCGGCGCCGGTGGCGGTCATGCTCTGCAGGGCGTTGTCGCCGTCGGGCATGTCGAACATCTTGTGCTCCAGATAATGCGCCACGCCCGCGGGGGTGTCGTGCCGCACGCCGGCAAGATCAAAGCTGCGCTGAACCGAGCCGTAATACGTGCCGAAGCAGGCAAAGAAGGACGAAAAGCCCTTTTTCGGCACGACACAGACATGCAGGCCGTTATCCAGCACCGCCGTCTGCAGCGTTTCGCCGACATTGTCAAATCTCTTCGTCCGGATTTCCATTTTCATCCTCCTCAAAGGCCCTCAATTCTTCTTCGCCGGGGTCGGCCGCATCCTCGCCGTCGTCTTCTTCGCTTCCGTCACCGGTGAGCGTGTAGATCATGTCGCACTCACAGCCGCGGGCGATCGCGACCAGTTCTTCCTTCGTCACATCGTCGACGAGGGCGCTGAGCTCCTCGGGCGAATAGTCGGCGCCGTCGAGAGCGGCGGAGAGATAAAAGCCCTCGAGCGCGCCCTGGACGTCCAGCGCGCTCTTCAGCGCGCTCTTCACGTCGGCTCTGGCCGCGCTGAGCTCCTCGTCCGTGATCTCGCCGCTTGCGATCGAGGCAAGCTGGGCGAAGATTTCCTCCTTTGCCCGCTCGACGTTGTCAGCTTCCGTCCCCGCATAGGCGAGCAGCACACCCTTGTGTACGTCTGCGACCGCGCTCGCGAAATAGCAAAGCGACAGCTTTTCCCGCACATTGACAAACAACTTCGACGCCGTCGAGCCGCCGAAGAGCGAGGCGAAGAGGCGCAGCGCCGCGGGGTTCGGGTCATCCATGGCCTTTCCGAGACGCCAGCCGATCACCAGCTTGGCCTGGGTCACGTTCATCTGCTCGGTATATTCCCGCGGTGTTTCTTCCAGCGCGTTGAGACGCACGTCCGTGCCGATGTCATAGTCGATCTCGCCGCGGGGCAGCGTGGAGAGCGCATCGCGCAGCAGGCTCTCCACGCGCTTTTCCTCCGCCCGGCCGCAGTAGAAGATTTCGATGGGGCTGGTCTGGATGAGATTGCGATACTGCTTTGTCAGCTTCTGATAGCGGATAGCCGCCGCGCTCTCCTCATCGCCAAAGCGGGAGACGGCAAAATTCTCGCAGCAGCACATCTCCTCGATGCAGCGGCTGACGGAATAGCTCAGCTTGTCGTTGAGCCGCGCGCGGATCATTTCGATGAGCTTGTCCCGTTCGCTGTCCACATAGTCCGGCAGCAGCAAGCCGCCGCGGGTATTGGGCGCGAGCAGCATCTGCCCCATCAGCTCGCAGGTGCCGCGCAGGGTGTCGGCTCCGGCGGGAAGATAGTCCTCCTCCGGCACGCTTGCGAAAAAGCCCAGGCACTGGATCTCTCCGATCCGGCGCACCACCGGCTCGATCGCCGCGCCGTACAGCTCATCCAGACGGCGGGAGATGGCCTCCATATCGGTGTAGCGGGCCGTTCCGCGCCGCAGGACCAGCGGCAGCAGCGCGTTCATTGCCGCGCTCTCGCGCTGCAGCTGCGTCAGCAGCGTGATGCTCAGGCACGCGGTCTTGAACTTATCGGATCGAATATGGGTCAGCCACACGCCGTTTATAATCTCGGCTCTCGTGTATTCCATCTTCCGCCCTCCCGTTTTTGCTTTTTATAATAGTATATTATAGCATCTTCTCATTCTCTTGGGTAGTCCCCTCTTTGGGCGGAAAGAGCCTTTCGCCGCCGACCTCGACCGTTTTGACAGCAAAGAGCGCGCAGGATGCGGGGCGGCAGGAGAGGGCGCCGTCCTCCTGCCGGATACCCAGCAGGTTTTCCGTCACCGTGCGGAAATACCAGCCCGCCGAGCCGGTGTACCAGGTCCAGCCCGCCTCGCCCTCGTGGCCCGGCGCGGCGCACACGTCGGCCGGCAGAACATAGGGCTCGGCTCCGTAGATCTCGCCTCGCCCCTGGGGCAGCAGAAGGTCCAGAATCTCCCGCCCCGCGTCGGCGCGGTCGGCCAGGAAGCAGGCACGCGCCAGCCACACGGCGGCGTGGGTGTACTGTCCGCCGTTCTCCCGGCAGCCCTCGCCGTAGGAGGTGATATAGCCCAGCCGCTCCTCATCCGCCGCAAAGGGCGGGCAGAGCAGCTTCACGAGCCCTGTTTTCTCGTCCACCAGCCGGCACAGCGCGTGATCCAAAGCCTCGCGCGCGTGCTTTGCCCCGCAGAACACGGCCCAGCTCTGCACGATCGAATCGATGCGTCCCTCCCCGCGGCTCCAGGCGCCGTGGGCGGGAAAAGCCCGCTCATACCAGCGGCCGTTGAAGCTCTCTTCCGCTGCGGCAAGCATGCGTGCTGCAAGGGCGTCGCAGCGCTCCGCCTCCTCTTTTTGCTTCAGGCGGCGCAGCAGCCAAGCCATCTCCCGCGCGCAGAAGCACAGGAAGAAGCCCAGCCAAACGCTCTCGCCGCCGCAGTCGCTGAGGCTGTCGTTCCAGTCGCCCGCCCCCATCAGCGGCAGGCCGTGGGGGCCGAAGCCACGGCCAAGACAGCAGCCAAGCGCTCTTTGCGCGTGCTCCAGCACGCTTCCGGGCGTGCCGGCGCTCACCGCCTCCTCATAGCGGTCCCGCTCTTCCTCCGCCAAAGGAGGCGAGACGAGATAATCCACCCGCTCGGCGCAAAGGGAAAGCTCCCCCGTTGCCCTCACGTATTCGCCCAGCGCCCAGCAGAGCCACAGCAGATCGTCGCTGCAGCGCGTGCGCACGCCGCGCTCCACTCTTCCCCCGCCATGCCACCAGTGCATCACGTCGCCTTCCCGGTACTGATGGCGGCAGGCGTCCAGGATACGCTCCCGGGCGGTTTTTCTGTCCACAAGAAGAATGTTGACCGCATCCTGCAGCTGGTCGCGAAAGCCGATGGCGCCGCCGCTTTGGTACAGGCTGCAGCGCGCTTCCAGGCGGCTGTACACCTGGGTGAGGCACCAGAAGTTCATATACTGCTCCAGCGCGCGGTCGCTGCAGCGCAGATGGAAGCAGCCCATTCGCCGTGCAAAGCGCTCGCGCGCCGCCGTCTGTGCCGCGATCGCCTGCGGCCGGGCAAGCAGGGCTCTCAGGCTCTCCGGCGCGCAGGCGCCGCAGGCCAGGACGTCCCCGCCGTCGGCGGTAAAGCTTAAAAACATGCCCGCTTCCGCCCAGTCCCAGCGGCATTGCGCCGCTGCGCTGACGGCGGCGCAAAAGCGCAGGCCGGGTATGAAGCTCTCCGGATTCTCGGCCGTAAACATCCCGCGTGCAAAGCCGCAGCGCACCGCCGCGCCGTCCCGTGCGCCGATCACCGTCTCCATGCGCCAGCAGACCGTCAGCCCCTGCGCGCCGTCAAGCAGCAGGACGCGCGCACCGCTCTCGGGATCGAGAAAACCTGTGAGCGTGACGCGTCTGCCCTCGATCTCCTTTTCCCAGCGTGCCAGTGCGCCGGAATAGCTGACACGGCAGGGGATGCCGTCCTCCGCTGCAAACAGGCTGACACGGCCGTGGGGTGTTTCGACCCACAGCTCTTCGCTGCCTTCTGTGCTCTCCGGCAGCGCGCTCGGAGGATTGATGCGTCCCTCCCGCGCGTTGCGCTGCCACAAATAACCGCTGCCGCACTCACTGACGAGCCAGCCGAAACCGCCCGCCGTCAGAATGTTCTGCCAGGGGCGGCGCGGCAGCGTACCGGGCAGGATAAAGGAAAAGACGCCCGTGCCGTCAAAGTTCTGGGGAAAGTCTCCCGCTCCGCTGCGCTCAGCGCTCTCAAGCGAGGGCATCGGCTCACGCAGCGTGTTGCTTTGCCCTACGGCGAAGGCGGACCGGGAGGCGATTGCGTTCTCAGCGTCGATGGGGCAGAGATGCACGCCGCCTCTTTCGCCTATCAGTGCCTCCAGGCCGACGCGCGAGAGCACCCCTGCCACCCGCTCATAGGTCCGCTGGGGATATTCCCCCGCCTCGTCCGTCGTGATGACAAGCTCTGCTTCAATTCCCAGACTGCGGAGCAGGCAAAAGCCCAGCAGGATTTTTTCCTCTTCTCTGGCGCCGCCGCGGCACAGCAGCAGCGGCATATCTCCCGATACGCCGTATTTCCACAGCTCCTGCTGCGGCGAGGCTTCCCGCGGCGAGAAGCGGCGGATCGCGGCGTAAAGCGCCATGGCAAAGGCCACTTCTCCCTCCTTCATGCCCAGCAGCGACGCGGCGCCGCCGACAAAGGAGCCTCGCTGGAAGGCTGCGGCGGCAAGAATCTTTTCTGCGCCCGTCACAGCCTCTTGAGCATCCACAGAGACGCAGAGTGAAACACGCACGCCGCCCTCACCCGCCGCCGCGCGTACGCTGACGGAGGGGCGCAGCAGCGTTTCGCTCATTCCTTCGCGTTCTGCGCGCATGTCCGCGTGTCGGCTGCAGGCGACGGCGAGATAAAGATCCCGCCCGCCGCTGCGGGCGATCCGCCGCAGGAGCAGGACGCCGTCTTTCTTCTCCGCACGGATGCCGAGCCGGGCAAAAGCCGGGTGATCCTGTGCTTCCCGCAGCGGGCAGAGCAGCGGCGTAAAGCAGAGCTCCATCTCCGCCGCCGCCAGGGAGCCGGGCAGCTCCAGCTCGTAGAGCGTGCCGCATACTTCCGTTCCGACGCTGACGGTGAGCGCGGCTCGCCTGTCGCCCGTGCCGTATTCATAGCGGCAGAAATCTGTTCCCATCTCCCATTTCCGGCTCACCGAGGGCATCAGCACGCTCTCCTGCCCGCCGAGACGCAGGCGGAGGCTCGTGCCGCCGAGACGCGCGTCACTGACCGTTGTCCCGTTCCAGATCACGCCCAGCTCGCCTTTTTCGTCAAATGCCGCCGTATAGCTGCCGTTGGAGAGCAGGCAGACGCCCTTTTCCCCCGGCCCGCCGCGGCGGATCATCGGCGCCGCGCTCCCGCGCGGCCGCTCCGCCTCTCCCATGCGGCCGCGGCGCAGGATCTCGCCGCCCTCACCCACGCGCTCGCACAGCAGCGGTCGGAAGGCGGCCATGCGCGGATCGGAAAGAAAGCGGCGCACGATGCTCTCTCCGCACAGCGCGTTTGCCGCGGCGCAGAGACTCATCGCCGCGTGGTGCGCCATCGTCGTCAGAACACGCTCGCCTCCCTCGCCGCGGCAGCGTCCCTCGGTCAGATCCAGCGCTTCGTAAAAGCCCCAGGGTCCCCGCATCCCCGCGCGCTCGAGACGCCGCAGGTTTTCCGTCGCGCCGTGGGCGTCAAGCCCCAGAGCCAGAAAGCTGCTGTAGGGGGAGATGACCGTCTCGCTGTCCATCCCGCGCCGCAGCGCCAGCGCGCCCACGCCGTGGGCCTTGTAGCGATAGCGGCCGGAGGCGTCAAGGGAGAAAAACGCGCTCTCGGAGATGCCCCAGGGCCGTCCGACGCCGGTGCGCCGTCTTTGGGCATAGAGGCAGAAGCGGCTGCTCTCCCACAGCATTCCGCCCCGCTCAAAGGGCAGAAACAGCGCCGGCATCCGATATTCAAACATGGTGCCCGTCCAGCTTCCCAGCCCGCTGTATCCGTCCAGGCGCAGACAGGCGCGGCCGAGGGCGCGCCAGTGGCGGCGCGGCACCTCGCCCCGGGCGACGGTGAGATAGCTTGTGAGCATTGCCTCGCTGGCCATCAGGTCGTACCAGCCGCCCGCCTGCCGGTCCCGCAGCGTGTCATAGCAGATCGCAAACAGAGATCGCGTCTCGTCATAGAGGAAGGAAAAATCCATCTCCTCGGCAAGCTGCCGCAGCCGCCGCTCCAGACTGCTCCAGCCCTTCTCCCCGGCAAAGGCCGCGGTCGTCAGCAGCGCGGCACAGCAGTTTCCGCTGTCCACGGTGGAAATGAACGGCGGCTGGAGCACCGCGAGCGTGCGGCTGTCGTACCAGTTGTAAAAATGTCCGCGAAACCGCGCCATTTTCTCCGCTGTCGCCGTGATTTTTTCCAGGAAGTCGGCGGCCTCCTTCCCGGAGATGACATCCAGGTCGCAGGCTGCGACGGCCGCCGTCATGGCAAGGCCCAGGTTGGTGGGCGAGACGCTGTGGGCTTTCCCGGCCGGCGGCTGGGTCTGGATGTTGTCGGGCGGCAGGTAATGGTCCTCCGCCGTGCAGTTGTCCGCAAAAAAGCGCCAGGTATCTGCGGCAGCGGCGCGCAGATAATTCGTATCCGGAGCGGTAGGGGTCTTTTCCCTTGTCGCCGGAAGCGACAGCGCCCAGGCCGCCAGCGGTGAGAGCAGCCACATCAGCCCCGCCGCCCGGCCGATCACCGCCGTGGAGAAGCACATGGCCCCCAGGCCGACGGGCAGTACCGCCGCCATCGCCCGGGCGTAATCGCCAACGCTGCCGCCCCGGGCGGCGCTCTGTGCCGCCGTCTCCCATTGCAGGAGACGGCGGTGGGAGACAGCCATGCGCCACAGGGCCGTGGCGGCGGCGGAGAAGCAGATCCACGCCTCCCAAGGCAGGAGCCAGAGACGGATGAAGTTGGATACGATCCCGCCGCCGAAGCCCACAAGGATCCGTGTCCAGCGCCTGGAGCGGCGGCTGCGGCGGCGAAGCTCGCCGCCGAGGGAGAGGATCAGCTCCGACAGCAGGCACAGCGCAGCCGCAGCGGCGGCCGCCCCGGCCTGGGCGGGGAAGAAGAAGCCCGCCAGCAGAGCAAGCAGCGTTGCGCACGGCACAAGGCTGCGGCACAGCTTTTCAAAAAAGCGGGCACGCTCGATCACGTCCAGCTCGCGCCGAAAGAGAAAGCGCAGGTTCTGCCAGTCACCCCGCGTCCAGCGGTGAAGGCGGCGGAAAAAAGCCTCCGGTGAGGCGGGAAAGGCGTCGTAAAACTCCTCGTCGCCCAGCAGCGCGCCGCGCAGATACGCTCCCTCCGGCGCGTCGTGGGAGAGGATGCCCTTTCCGTCAAGGCGCTCGGCCGTACATTCCAGCAGCGCAGCGGCGTCCAGCAGACCCTTTCCGGTGAATCCTGCGGCGTCAAAGGCGTCCATATACAGCTCGCCGCTCAAAGCGCCGTAGGGGTCGCTGCCGCCGCTTCCGGCAAAGATGAGGGAAAAATCCGTCTGCTGGGCGCTGCGTGCCGTGACGCCGAGCCGCGGCTGGATCACGCCATGGCCACGCACGACGGTTTTCCTCCCGGGGTCGATCACCGGACGGTTCAGGGGATGCAGGGCCGCGCCGATCAGCTCCTGTACAGAGCCGGGGTAGATCTCGGTATCCGCGTCGAGTGTCAGGATATAGCGCGTGCCTTCCAGCGCCGTTTTCTCGCCGCAGACCTCCAGCTCGCTCTCCTCCCCGCAGAGCAGCCGGGCCAGCGCGCACAGTGCGCCGCGTTTGCGCTCGCGGCCGCTCCAGGTTTCCCCGTCATAGCTGCGCGGCCTTGTAAAGAGGAAAAAGCCCCCGCCGTATTTTTCATTCAGGCCGGTGATTTTCTCCCGCGCCGCCAAGAGCACCTCCCCGTCTGTGCTCTGTGTCTTTTCCTTCGCCGCGGCCAGGTCCGCCAGCAGGCCGAAGCTGAGCGCAGGGCGGCATTTTTCTCCGCCGCAGGCACAGTACAGCCGTTCGAGTTTTTCCGCACTCCGCTCCGCCGCATTCACGTCGCACAGCAGCGTAGAGATCACGCAGACGCTCTTCCCCTCGCCGGGGATGCCGCAGCGCATGTCCATGCGCGGCAGGCGGCGGGGACGGATCAGGCGTGAGAGGACAAAGTCCGTCAGTCCCTTCACCGTTTCAAAAGCAGGCAGGAGAAGCAGCAGCGCCGCGGCAAGGCCCATGCGGTAACCGATCAGCAGCTCCGACGCCAGGGTGAGGGCAAGCTTTGCCGCCGTATAGATCTCCGCCCTCGGTCCGCCATTGTCCGCGAAGAGGTAAAAGCCCACATGCCGCTCTTCGCTTTTGGCCCGCTCGATCAGCGCTCGGGCCGCGCTCTCCTCCTCGCTTCCCTCCTTTTCCGCCAGCCGCTCCAGCGCCTTGAGGTAGGCGCGCTTCGTCTGGGTGTCCATGCGGGGATATTCACCGGTCGGGTCCAGCGCGAGGATCAGCCCCGGCACGTTCACGCGTGCCGTCAGTTCGTCGAAGTCCATCAGCGGCAGACGCCGAAGCGCCGCAAACAGTGCCGAGAGCAGCTGGGCATGCCCCCTTGCCTGAACGGACGGCTCCTGACCGCCGTGCCGCATGGAACGGCAGACCTCCGCGATGGCGGAGATGACCGCGCAGCGCAGCATGGCCCCCAGCATTTCCAGCTCGCCCTGGCGCAGGACACGGACGCTTTGAAAGCCGTCAAGGAAAGTAAGCAGCCGCTCCTCCGTCACCTTGCCCCCGCCCGCGCGCAGCAGTGCGCGGCAGAGGGCAAAGGGCAGGCTCTCGCCGCCGCACGCGCGCAGCGCCCCGGAGGATCGCAGCGCGGCCAGCGCGCTTTGCCCCTCGCGCAGGATCAGATAGTAGTTGTCCAGCATCCACTCATCCGCCGCCGTGTGATCTTCCCCGTCGCCGGATAAGCGCAGTTTGTCATAAAAGCGCCGCAGCTCCTTCAGTTCGCTCCGCAGGCGCTTTTCGTCGCCGCGCGCGGTGGTCACACCGTCCGGGGCGAAGAGTTTGGCCGCGGAGGCGGCATACGAAAGCAGCTGCGCGCCGTCCAGATTCAATCCGGATGATACAATGTCCATAGTTTTCCTCTTATAAATGTGGTTCTATTAGTTTCTCCGGGTGCGTTTGGCTTATACACGCGCAAACGCGCTGCCAAGAAAAAAGCCTTGACAGCGCGAAGAGAATCTGTTATATTCTGCAAAGGAAATCTGCTTGACAGGAGGCGCGGCAACATGGCTGAGGACAGAGTGATGCAGAGCCTGCTGCTGGACTTCTACGGGCAGCTGCTGACAGACAAGCAGCGTGAGACCTGTGAGCTGTATTTCAACGAGGATCTTTCCCTCGCCGAGATCGCCGAGCAGTGCGGCATTTCCCGCCAGGGCGTTTGGGATAACGTCCGCCGGGCGGTCGCCGCGCTGGAGGAGATTGAGGAGAAGACCGGCCTTGTCCGCCGCTTTTCCGAGACCCAGCGCTCGCTGGAGCGGCTGCATGCCGAGACGGAAAAGCTGCTGTCCCTCCCGCTGGAGGAGGACGTCCATGCCATCGCCTGCGAGCTGGCGATCGGGCTTGAAAGCCTGCTGGAGAGAGGATAAATCATGGCATTTGAAAGCTTGTCCGAAAAACTGAATGCAGCGTTCAAACGCCTGCGCGGCAAAGGCCGTCTGACCGCCGCCGACGTGAAGGAGGCAATGCGCGAGGTGCGCATGGCCCTGCTGGAGGCGGACGTCAGCTATAAGGTCGTCAAGGACTTTACCAAGTCCGTGACCGAACGCGCCAGCGGCGCGGACGTGCTGGAATCCCTCTCCCCCGCGCAGATGGTCATCAAGATCGTCAACGAAGAGCTGTGCACGCTCATGGGCGGGGCCAATCAAAAGCTGAACATCTCTTCGAAATCGCCGAGCGTGGTGATGCTTGTCGGCCTGCAGGGCGCGGGCAAGACGACCAACGGCGCGAAGCTCGCCGCCTATATGCGCAAGCAAGGCAAGCGTCCCCTTCTCGTCGCCTGCGACATCTACCGCCCCGCCGCCATCAAACAGCTGGAGACCGTCGGCGCGCAGCTGGATCTGCCTGTGTTCCAGATGGGACAGACCAATCCCGTGGATATCGCGAAGGCCGCGATCGAGCACGCCAGGCGGCACGGCAACGACCTGGTATTCCTGGACACGGCTGGCCGCCTGCACATTGACGAGCAGCTGATGGACGAGCTGAAGAACATCCGCGACGCTGTCGAGCCGGCCGAGATCCTGCTGGTCGTGGACGCGATGACCGGCCAGGACGCGGTCAACGCCGCCACCGCCTTTGACGAGGCGCTGGGCGTGACGGGCGTGATGCTGACCAAGCTCGACGGCGACGCAAGAGGCGGCGCCGCGCTCTCGATCCGCGCCGCGACGGGCAAGCCCATCAAGTTTATCGGCGTGGGCGAAAAGCTCGACATGATTGAGCCCTTCCACCCCGACCGCATGGCCTCCCGTATCCTGGGTATGGGCGACGTGCTGACGCTGATCGAAAAGGCCGAGCAGAGCTACGACGAGAAAAAAGCGCTGGAGGCGGCCGAACGGCTGCGGGCCAACCGCTTTACGCTGACGGACTATCTGGAGCAGATGGGCCAGCTGAAAAACATGGGTGACCTGGAGAGCATCGCCTCGATGATCCCCGGGATGAACGCCGGCGCGCTGAAGAACGCCAAATTTGACGACAGGCTGATGGCGCGGCAGGAGGCGATCATCCTCTCGATGACCCCCTCCGAACGGGAGAATCCCTCCCTGCTCAACTCCAGCCGCAAAAAGCGTATCGCCGCGGGCTCCGGCACGCAGGTCGTGGACGTCAACCGCCTGCTCAAGCAGTTTGAAGCCATGCAGCAGATGATGAAGCAGTTCTCGGGCAAGAACATGAAGAAGATGCAGAA
>CAMHER010000027.1 GCA_946184215.1 uncultured Clostridia bacterium
CTGTCAAGGTTGACCGTGAAGCACACCGTGTCCAGCCCAAGGCGCGCGGCGGCAAGGGCTGCCTCGATACCGGCGTGTCCCGCGCCGATGACAGCAATATCACATTTTCCCGCGTCGTATCTCATAGCTCGTCTTTTTCTCCGTTTATCCATAAATCGCTTACCGTAAGTATAGCAGATTGGCAGGGAAAAACAATCTTTTTCTCACACTGCCGGCGGGACGGCAGCGGGGGAAAAGGGAAGGAAAGAGTCGAAAAAGGCATTGACCGGAACAACAAGCTGTTGTATAATCCTGATAAAAGGGTAACTATATCCTGTATTGAAGTGAGGTGCCATTTCATGTCCCGCAGGTTTTCAAAGCTTATGACCTTCGTGCTGGCGATCTGCCTGCTTGCCTCTCTGATGACGGCGGGCGTTTTTGCCGACGAGAATGACACGATCATCGAGCGCGCCCTCGCCACCTCTGACAAGGAGGCTGTCGTCATGCGTACGGCCGGCGAGATCGCCTTTACGACCAGCACCACCGGGGCGAGCGTTTCCTCCGTTGTCTGGACGGATGCGAACGGGACGGCAGTCGGCGCGTCGGACGCCTTCCGCCAGGAGGTTTATACGCTGACGGTCACGCTCACGGCAGGCGACGGTTATATTTTTGCACAGAACTGCTCCGGCTATCTCTACGGGAAATCCTGCAGCATCGCCGTCAGCGCCGACGGGAAGAGCGTATCCCTTCGCCGTCAGATCGAGCCGCCCGTCTGGTCGCCGATCATCATGAAGCACCCGCTGACCGACCCTCCCATTGAGATCGGCGAGCTGGCGTCCTATGTCTCCTCGGCCACCTTTGCCACCTCCAGCCAGTGGTTTTTCGTCAGCCCGGACGGGAGCGAAACCCTGACGGTCAAGGATGCCGTGGGGCGCTTCTCCGGGATCCGCGTCGACGACGAGGGCATCGGCCGCATCATTATCTACAACGTCCCGGCCGAAATGAACGGCTGGAACATTTTCTGCCGCTTCTATGAGAGCACCGGCGTATATAATTCAGACTCGCAGAAGGCCGTGATCCAGGTGAATGTGCCGGAGCCGACGCCCACGCCCGAACCCACGCCGGAGCCGACGCCCGAACCTACCCCCGAGCCTACACCGGAACCTACTCCCGAGCCTACGCCTGAGCCTGTCCCGGAGGACGAGCCGGAGCCCACCCCGGCCCCGACGCCCGCTCCTCTCGTGTGGCAGTTCAACGACGGCGGCCACTGGCATGAGGGGGAGAACGGAGCAACGCTGGATCTTGGCGAGCACAGCATGGTGTGGACCGCCGTCGAGGGCAGCAACGAGGAACAGGGCCGCTGCAGCGTCTGCGGCTATACGGCAAGCCGTATCGTCGAGGATCCGGCGCAGCAGAGCCTGAAGGGCAAGATCCTCATCGGTCTCGGCGTGGCCACGGCGGTGCTGATGATTCTCTCCGTCGCGGCTCCCGGCAAGAAAAAGAAAAAGAGATAGGCTGAAACAAGCAAGAAAAGCTGCCTTTAGGAATGGCAGCTTTTCTTTTATTGCCTGAGGAGCCTTCAGGACGCCCCTCTGCGGCGGCAATTGACGTTTTTGTGAATAATCACCAATTTTTCCTCTCTTCTCGGGCGTTTTTTATCTTCCCATAACGACCCAAAAAAGGTATAATAAAAAGAAAATATATCGTCAATTTTTGCAGGATCCCAGAGCGCCGGCCCAGGCAGTCTTCCGCCCCGCTCCGGCGATCTGCCCGAATAGAAATGAGAGAGCATATGAAAGAGTCGATTTACAGAGAAAAAAGCCTGAAGGGCGTGAGCTCGCCGGAGGAGCTGGGGAGCTATCTGCGCGTCACGAGCCCCGCCGTCTGGCTTCTTCTGATCGCGGTGATCCTTCTGCTGGCCGGAATGCTTCTGTGGAGCTCCACGGTCTCCATCGACAGCATTGCAGCCGGTACGGCCCGGGTCGAGGACGGCAGTATGGTCCTGACCTTTGACGATGAACAGATCGCCGCTGCCGTAAAGCCCGGTATGACCGTCCGGATCGGGGAGAGCGAAGGACGCATCAGCAGCATCGGTACCCTTCCCTCCGGCGGCCTGTTTGCCGCCGGGGAGATCGCTCTTTCCGACGGCAGCTACCCGGCCAGCGTGCTCCTGCGCAAGACGCAGGTGCTGAAGCTTCTGTTTAACTGAGGCGCGCCATGGGTAAGAAAAAGATCCCCCAGCCGGGGAAGGGGCGGGCCGTCAAGGTTCCCGTCATCATGCAGATGGAGGCGCTGGAGTGCGGCGCGGCCTCTCTTGCCATGGTCATGGCCTATTACGGCAAGTGGGTCCCGTTGGAGCAGGTCCGTCTGGACTGCGGCGTGAGCCGCGACGGCTCCAACGCGCGGAACGTGCTGGTCGCGGCGCGCAGCTACGGCTTTAAGGCCGAGGGCTTCCGCTGCGAGCCGGATGTGCTCCGCAGGGATATTGCCCTGCCCTGTATCATCCACTGGAATTTCAATCATTTCGTTGTGCTTGACGGCTTCCGCGGCAACTACGCCTGCCTCAACGACCCCGCACGGGGCGAGGTCAAGGTCTCCATGGAGGAATTCGACGAGGCCTTCACGGGCATTTGTCTGCAGATCACGCCGGGTCCGGATTTTCAGCCGGGCGGAAAGAGAAAAAGCACGCTGTCCTTTGCCAGAACCCGTCTCAAGGGCGCGGAGGCAGCAGTGGCTTTCGTGATGCTTTCCACCATCATCGGATATCTCTTTAGAATCATCAACCCGATTTTCTCCCGCTTCTTAATGGATCGTCTCCTGACGGGGGAGAACCGGGAACTCCTGATGCCCTTCCTGACGCTGATAGCGATGCTGGGGCTGGCGCAGGTCGCCGTTTCGTGGGTCCAGGCGGTGTATGCGCTGAAGATCAACGGCAAGATGGCCATCGTCGGCAGCAGCGAATATATGTGGAAGCTGCTGCACTTGCCCATGGCCTTTTTCTCCCAGCGCATGGCGGGCGATCTGCTGCAGCGCCAGGGCACCAACGCCACCATTGCCTCCACCCTGGTCAATACGCTGACGCCTCTTGTGCTCAACACGATCATGATGATCTTTTACCTGGTCGTGATGCTTCGATACAGCGTGCTGCTGACGATTCTCGGCCTTGTGACCATCGTACTGAATCTGACGGTTTCCCGGCTGATCTCGGCCAAGCGCGTGAATATCACGCGCGTTCAGATGCGCGACGCCGGCAAGCTCGCCGCTGCGACGGTCTCCGGTATCCAGATGGTGGAGACCATCAAGGCCAGCGGCGCCGAGAACGGGTATTTCCAGAAATGGGCGGGCTACCAGGCCTCTGTCAACGCCCAGAGCGTCAAGTATGCCAAAGTGAACCAGTATCTCGGCATGATCCCGGTCCTGCTTTCCGACATTGCCGACGCTTCGGTGCTGATTTTCGGCGTGTGGCTCTCGATGCAGGGAAAATTCTCCCTGGGCATGATCCTCGGCTTCCAGGGCTTCCTCGGCGCGTTCATGTCCCCGGCCATGACCATCATCTCCGCCGGCCAGATGATCCAGGAGATGCGCACGGACATGGAGCGCGTGGAGGACGTGATGCGCTACCCCGACGATCCCTACGCCGCCGACACCCCCTATGAAGAGAAAAAGGACTATTCCAAGCTCTCCGGAAACATTGAACTCAGAAATGTCTGCTTCGGCTATTCCCGCCTGGGCCAGCCGCTGATCCGGGACTTTTCCATGAGCATGAAGAGAGGCAGCCGCGTCGCCTTTGTAGGCAGCTCCGGCTGCGGAAAGTCCACGCTCTCCAAGCTCATTTCCGGCCTGTATCAGCCCTGGAGCGGGGAGATCCTCTTTGACGGAAAGCCCATTTCTGAGATCGACCGCAGCGTGTTCACCGGTTCGGTGGCGGTGGTCGATCAGGACATCACGCTCTTTGAGGATACCATCGCCAACAACATCAAAATGTGGGACAAGTCCATTGAGGACTTCGAAATGATCCTTGCCGCGCGCGACGCGCAGATCTACGACGATATTATGGCCCGTGAAGGCGGCTTTGACGCCAAACTGACGGAGGGCGGCAAGGACCTCTCCGGCGGCCAGCGCCAGCGTCTGGAGATCGCCCGCGTGCTGGCGCAGGACCCCTCCATCATCATCATGGACGAGGCAACCTCGGCGCTGGATGCCAAGACGGAATATGAGCTGGTCAAAGCGGTCAAGGATCGCGGGATCACCTGTATCGTGATCGCCCACAGGCTTTCCACCATCCGCGACTGCGACGAGATCATTGTCCTCGACCACGGCCGGGTGGTGGAGCGCGGCACCCATGAGGAGCTCATGACCATGGGCGGCGCTTACACCGAGCTGGTCTGCAGCGACTGAGGAGGCGGGCTATGGGTTGGTTTGACGAACAGATCCGGCAGAGAAAGCTGTCGGATCAGGAAATATTGGAAGACTCCATGCTTCAAATGGCCTCCGTCGTGCTGGGAAAGCGCCGGGCGGATCACCTGTATGACGAGGGGATCGCCGCCAGGGAAGCCATCGACGAAATCCTGAAATACTATCGCTGCAAAAGCGTCGAGATCCCCGAGAGCATCGGCGATCTGGACGAGCAGCTGGAATACTGCCTGCGGCCCCACGGCCTGATGCGGCGCAACATTGTCCTGGAGGAGAACTGGTTCCGGGACAGCTATGGACCGGTGCTGGCCTTCCGCAAATCAGACGGCGCCGCCGTAGCGCTGCTGCCCGGCTCCGTGAGCGGCTATTCCTTCCGCGACCCGGACACGGGGGCGAAGCGGAAGGTCGACAGCGCCGCCGCGGCGGAATTTGACCGGAATGCGATCTGCTTCTACCGGCCCCTTCCGCTGCGGGAACTGAAGATCTGGGATCTGATCCTGTTCCTCAAGGACACCCTGAGCGCTTCGGATCAGCTCTGGATCGTTGCGCTCTCCTTTGCCGCCACGGTGCTGGGGATGCTGATGACCAACATCACCCGCGCCCTCACCGGCTTCGTTTTAAAAAGCGGAAACGGAACGCTGCTGCTGGGCACGGCTGTGTTCATGATCACGGCGATTCTCTCGGAACGGCTGGTCGACTGCACAAAATCGCTGATGATGAGCCGGATCGAGCTGAAATCCTCGCTGTCTGTGGAAGCTGCCATGATGATGCGGCTGATGAACATGCCGGCAAACTTCTTCCGTCGCTATTCCTCCGGTGAGCTGTCCAGCCGTTATGAGGCGGTGGGGCAGCTGTGCGAGCTGATCATCGGCAGCCTGTATTCCGTCGGCCTCAGCTCGTTGTTCTCGCTGCTGTATCTCGCACAGATCCATCACTACGCGCCGGCGCTGACGCTTCCGGCCCTGCTGATCGTTGCGGTGACCCTTGCCTTCAGCGTCGTCTCGGCACTGACGCAGATCCGCCTCAGCCGCGAGATCATGAAAAAGGGCGCAAAGCTCAACGGCCTGAGCTTTGCGCTGGTCAGCGGTGTGCAGAAGATCAAAATGGCCGGCGCCGAAAAGCGCGCCTTTGCCAAATGGGCGCAGTCCTATGCCGAGACCTCGGCGCCCAGCTACAATCCGCCCCTGATCATCAAGGCCAACGCCGCGATTTCCTGCGCGATCTCTCTGGTGGGGACGATCATCCTGTACTATCTTGCGGTACAGACGCGCGTCAGCCCCTCGCAATATATCGCTTTTAACTCCGCCTTCGGCGCGGTGACGGGCGCCTTTGCCTCGCTGACCGCCGTGGCCCTGTCCCTTGCCCGGATCCGTCCGATCCTGGAAATGGCGGAGCCGATTTTGAAAACAAAACCGGAGACCTCGGAGGAGAGGAGCATGGTGACGCGGCTCGGCGGATCCATCGAGCTGTCCAATGTCTGCTTCCGCTATAACGACCATATGCCCTACGTCATCGACGGCCTTGACCTGAAGATCCGCGCTGGGGAATATGTGGCGATCGTGGGCACCACCGGCTGCGGAAAAAGCACACTGCTGCGCCTCCTGCTGGGCTTTGAGACGCCCGAAAAAGGCGCGGTGTACTACGACGGAAAAGATCTTGCCAAGCTTGATCTGCGCTCGCTGCGCCGGCATATCGGCACGGTGACCCAGGACGGGACCCTCTTCCAGGGCGACATCTACTCCAATATCGTGATCTCCGCGCCCCAGCTGAGCCTGGACGAGGCCTGGGAGGCGGCCGAGATCGCCGGTATCGCCGACGATATCCGCGCCATGCCCATGGGCATGCAGACGGTCATCGCCGAAGGACAGGGCGGCATTTCGGGCGGTCAAAAGCAGCGGCTGATGATCGCGCGGGCCATTGCTCCCAAGCCGAAGATCCTCTTGTTCGACGAGGCGACCTCGGCTCTGGACAACAAGACGCAGAAGAAGGTCTCCGACGCGCTCGACGGCCTGAAATGCACCCGCATCGTGATCGCGCACCGGCTCAGCACGATCCACAACTGCGACCGGATCCTGGTCCTGTCCGGCGGAAAGATCCGTGAGAGCGGGACATACGACGAGTTGATCGCACAAAAAGGCTTCTTTGCCGAGCTGGTCGAGCGTCAGCGGCTGGATCTGTGATCCTCCGCAACGGCTGAAAAAGAAAGGAATGAGGGCAAAATGGCGCATCCATGGATCAACCGGGATTTTTATGAAGCTACGGTCCGCTTTGAAGAAAGCGACGCGGCACAGGAACTGTTTTACCGCGTGATGGACACCAAAATCGAGCGAGGCGGTAAAACGGACACGGTCCGGAACCAGATCCTCCGCACCTACGCCATGCTGTTTTGTGAAGATCTGGCTCTCGCACCCGGCCAACCGGCCGGCTTTGAGGAGGTCGAGGCGACGGCTGACCGGCTTTACATCGGCGAGCTTGCGTTTGACCCCAATCACTGGTACCGTATGATGCATCATTTTCCCGTTATCGACGAGGACAATTATGACCGTTTTGCCGCTCTGGTGATCGCGGATCTCAGTGCCGGACCGCTGCACGAGGCGGCAATCAACGGCGGGCAGATGCTGCTGGTCGGCGCGCTCGATCCGCTGGCGATGAGCCGGGAGGAGCGGAAAAGCCAAAAGTATCATGTTGCCGCTCTCCCCTTTGAGACACAGGAGGAGAGGACATGACTGTACTTACCGTACTCGACAGCCCGGAGCTTCTTTCCGCTGTTACGGACCTTCTCCGCGCCGCCGCACCGGAGGCGGAGCATCTTGCCTTTGACAGCAGCCTTCGGGCGCTTGCCGCGGCGCGAGGACAGGAGATCGACATCGCCGTGATCGACACCGCCCTGCCCGAGCTGAGAGGCCTGGACCTGGGCCGCTATCTGCGGGAGCTCTACCCGAACGTCAATCTGATCTATCTTTCCGAGGATCGGGAGGCGGGCTTTGAGGCGCTGCGCCAGCATGCCAGCGGCATCCTGCCCAAGCCACCGGGGGCAGAGGAGATGCGCCGGGAACTGGAGGATCTCCGCTATCCCCAGACGCAGAAGGAACGAAAACGGCTCTTTGCCCAGACCTTCGGAAATTTTGAGCTATTTGTGGACGGAAAGCCCGTTGTGTTCAAATACACCAAAACCAAGGAGATCGTGGCGATCCTGGTCAACAACCGTGGCGCGCAGACCACGAACGGCGAGCTGATCGCGACCCTCTGGGAGGACGACGGCGACCCGGACAAAAAAAGCTCCTACCTGTCCAATCTTCGACAGGATCTTCAGAATACCTTTACCCGCCTGAAGCTCAACGGGATCATCCTCAAGCAGCGCGGCAGCCTGGCCATTGCCACAGACCGTGTCGAGTGTGACCTCTTTGACTGGCTGGAGAAGAAAAAGGAATCCCGTTACCAGTATCTCGGCGACTATATGAACCAGTACAGCTGGCCGGAAACGGTCCACGCCATGCTCGACGAGATCGCCTGGTCCTTTGACGAATAAAAGCGCGCTCTCATGCAGTTTTCTGCCGCGAAGACACGGCTCTTTGCGGTGTGACACTTGTGTGATGATTCGTTTTGTATCATGCAGGTGTTGAAAGATTCAGAAAAAAACGGCGGAAAGACCCGCCGTTTAGATAGGAGGAAAAAAATGAAAAAACGTTTCGTCAGCATCATTCTCGCATTGGTCATGATCCTCAGCCTTTGCGCATGCGGAAACGCCAACGGCGCTCCCAGCGCCGAGCCGACCGCCGCCGAGGAACCGACCGAAGAAGCAGCACCCGCCGTACAGCCCGCCGAACCCGAACTGTCCGACACCGACAAACAGCTTGCCCTGATCTATTCCCAGCTTGACAAGCTCCAGCAGCAGTCTGCGGATCTGCCCTGGTACTACACCGTGACCGATCTGGATCACGACGGCTGCCTTGAGTTCATCGCTGCCGCCCAGCATCCGGCCGACCGCAGCACGAACCTGAAGATCTGGGAAGTCACCGCCGACCGCACCGCTCTGAGCGAGTGCCTCGTCAGCAAGGACCCCGAGGAGTCCTTCCCCGACATCATGACCGACAGCATGGACACCTTCCATGATCTGAAGACCGACACCTGGTACTATCTGTTCTACGACAACGTGGTGATCTCCGCCAACGACGTCTACACCAGCAAGAGCGCCTTCAACATGAAGGACGGCGTGATCTCCTACGAGGCCTACGCGGTCGAGCATTCTCTGGTGGAGGGCGGCGTCCGCAAGGTCTCCCACACCGACGCCACCGGTCTTGATATCACGGCCGATGAATTCAACGCCGCCGGTCTGAAGGCATTCGAAGGCACCGAGAGAAGCAACACCAGCTTCGAGTGGCTCACCGCCGAGGACGCCAAGGATCTTCACCGTCTGACCGACAGCTACGCCGTGTTCATGGGCCTGAGAAAGGCGACCGAAAAGCTGCCCGTGCCGCAGCCCGCCGCTCTCCAGGTTCCGGAAGCCGCCGCTACGCCGGCCCCCACCGCTACGCCCGCACCTACGGCCACGCCCGCTCCCACGCCCGCTCCCACGCCCAAGCCCGAGGAGCCCAAGATCATGTTCATCACCAAGCATCCGACCAACGAGCTTGACCGCAAGACCGGCGGCACCGCGAACTTCGTCGCCTGCGCCAACGTGTTCGAATCGCTGACCTGGACCATCGTCGCGCCCGATCACGGCGAATACAGCATCAAAGACTTTATGGCCGCGCATCCCGAGATCACGGTCGAGGGTTACTACACAACCACGCTCAGCCTCAAGAACCTGACGACGGAAATGAACAACTGGGGCGCCTACTGCACCTTCACCTACAAGGGCCAGGTCCAGCGCACCAGCACCGCATACATCTACATGAGAGATGTGCCGCCCACGCCCGATCCGTCCACCGAGACCGGCTTCTTTGAGGGCCATGTGGAGGATTACGACTTCAGCACCATCACCATCAACTGCGAAGGCATCGACATGTTCACCGTCAACCTGAATATCTGCGACATCGACGGCGAACTCTACATCGGCGCTCCCGCCAAGGTCTACTGGACCGGCCGCAACGCCAGAGGCGTTGACAAGGTCACCAGCGTCTTCGTCCAGGGCAGCCATTCCGACCAGCCCGATCCGTCCACCGAGACCGGTATGTTTGAAGGCCATGTGGAAGACTACAGCTTCAGCACCATCACCATCAACTGCGAAGGCGTTGATATGTTCACCGTTGACCTCGATATCTGCGACATCGACGGCGAGCTCTACGTCGGCGCTCCCGCCAAGGTCTACTGGACCGGCCGCAACGCCAGAGGCGTTGACAAGGTCACCAGCGTCTATGTCCAGGGCGGCCATCACGAGGTCGGCCCCGAACTGGGCGCCCTGACCGGCAAGGCCTACCACGACACGGCCTTCACCGAGTACCTTGTCTTTGACGACGGCACTACCGCAACTGTCGACGGCCTCCTGTGCAACATCATCGACGGCACGTATGTGGATGGCTGCTCCTGCACGGCCTACTTCAGCGGCACGCCCGACGCAGAGGGCATCTACCAGGTCGATATTTATGGCGTTGACATTGCTCCCGAAGAGGAAGCCGCCCCGGCCGAGGAAGCCGCTCCTGTCGAGGAAGCCGCTCCTGTCGAGGAAGCCGCTCCTGTTGAGGAAGCCGCTCCTGTTGAGGAAGCCGCTCCTGCTGAGGAAGCCGCTCCTGCCGAGGAGCCTGCTCCCGCCGAGCTCACCAAGGAAGGCAAGATCTCCCACGCCGAGGACAAGGAAGGCTATGTGACGATCACCTTTGAAGACGGCACCACCATCACGGTCAAGGCGAGCCTGGTGGAGGGCAGCTTTGAAGACGGCAGCAAGTGCGTCATTCACTACCACGACTCTCTGAGCGAAGAGAACATCATCAAGATCGAGATTCTCCCCGCCTGATTAAGGCTTCGTATCTCTGGCGGCCCCGCCGTCCGGGGAACAGCGTATCGTCAAGAAAGCAGAAAAGGCGTGTGACAGAACTGTGACAGAGCATCTGCTATGATGAATACGCAATCAAGAAAACCGAATGGAGGAACAAGAAAATGATTGAAAAGAAGATTGCCATGAACGATGAGCAGCTGGATCAGGTCACCGGAGGCACGATCCTTCCGTACCGCGTCAAGGCCGGCGACAGCCTTGCCAGCATTGCCAAGAAGTACAACGTCACGGTCGAGCAGCTGATGAAGTGGAACAACATCCAGGATCCGAACATGCTCACCATCGGCCAGCAACTGAAGATCAAATTCTGATCAGACCAACAGAAAGACGCTGAAGGGCACTGTGGGCGCGGGAGACGAAAGCGCTGGACGCCCCGCAGTGCCCGGAGAACAAAACCAACAGAATCTGCACGGAAACTCAGCGTCGGAAAGCCGCTGAGTTTCCTTTTACCGAAAGGAGAAAAGCCGCCTGTGCTGCAGCGGCTTTCAAAACAGGAAAACCATGATGAACGCAAAGAAAAGACCGAAAAACACCCTGACGGAAGTGCTGACGCTTCTGCTCTGCCTCGCCCTGCTGACGGGCTGCGGCGCACAGGCGGCAAGCAATGCTGCCGAAACGCCCGCCCTGAGCACCGGCGGGGCCGCAGGCACGGCGGGAAGCGCCGCCCCTCTCTGGCAGGCCTCCTTCCTCTCGCTGGAGGACGACAGCCTCTATGGGATGCCCGGCGCGATGTGCGCCGACGGCGAGACGCTGTACTTCACCTCCAACGGTGTCCTGGAAGACGCCACGCCCGAGGGAGTCGAGCCCGAGTGGCCGGAACAGTACCTGGTGTACGGCCCGGTGATCGTAAAGGCCGATCTGAACGGAAACCGTCAGATCGTGCCCTATAAGCCGGAGAGCCGGCTGGAGACAAGCGAGCCCAACCGCGGGATCCTTTTCGAGCAGATCTGCGCAGGCGGGGATGACACCCTTTGGGTCATCGAAAACCACTTCTGCGGCGGAGAGCAGACGCAGGAGCGCCGCTTCCTCAGCCACATCCGGACAGACGGCACGGCGCTGGGGACGATCCCGCTGGACTCTCTCTCGGCCTTCGAAGCGGACGAGATCAGCGGCGGAAGCTACACGCTGACGGCGGCCGGCATGGTCTGCGGCGAGAAGGGAGAGCTCTTTCTGGGCGTCCATGAATGGTTCTCGGGCAACGGCGGTTACAGCCAGCGCAATCACGTCGATGTGTTCGACGCGCAAAGCCTCGAGCTGAAACACACATTTCCCTTCACAGAGGAACTGATCGGTCTTGTCCGCACGGGCGACGGCGCGGTCATTTGCGCCAGCTACAGCGGTGCCTTCCCGGTCTTCCGGGTGCTGGACGCGGAAAAGAAGAGCACCGAGGAGGTCGCCGGATACGACGATTTCATCAGCAGCCTCTCCGGCAGCAGCGAGGCGGGCAAGCTCTGCTTCAGCGTCTCCGACGCCTATTACCGCCTGGATACGGAGAGCGGAGAGACGGAAAAGCTGTTCGACTGGACAGCATGCGGCGTGTCCCACCGGGAGGGGGAGAGCGTGTGCGTGCTGCCGGACGGACGCATCGCAACGATCTGTGAAGGCGCCTCCCGCGCCGAGCTTGTGATCCTCAGCCCCACAGAAGGCGCAGCGGAAGAGAAAACGGTTTTGACGATGGCGGTTTTGAATCTCCATCCCTATACCATGGATCTGGTGAGCCGTTTCAACCGCAGCAGCAGCACCTGCCGGATCGAAGTGACGGACTATGCCCAGTACAACGATTTTTCCAGCAGCGACCCGAAGGACTGGAACGCCGGCCTCACACGGCTGCAGACCGAGCTGATCGCGGGCAATGTTCCGGATATCCTGGACGTCAGCGTGCTGCCGGTCAGCCGCCTGGGCGAGAAGGGACTGCTGGAGGACCTGATCCCCTATATCGAAGCAGACCCTGAGCTGCGGCTTGACGACCTCAACGGCCACGTCCTGTCGGCCTTTGAGCAGAACGGCAAGCTCTATCAGACCGTGAGCAACTTCTATGTTCTCACGACGGCCGGCCTCTGCGAAGCGGTAGGCGAGCAGATGGGCTGGACCTTTGAGAATTTCCGCTCGGCCTGGGAGCGTCAGCTCGCGCGGAATGAACAGAGCACGGTCTTCGATGTCTACACCACGAAGGACGACGCACTGACCTTCCTGATGTATCTTGAACTGGACAGCTATGTGGACTGGAGCACGGGACAGTGCACTTTTGACAGCGACGGCTTCCGCAGCCTGCTGAGCTTCCTGAAGGACTTCCCGGATTCGATCAACTGGGCCTCGCTCAGCGGCACCGGCGCGGAGTTCGACCAGGACAGCCGTCTGCTCTCAGGCGAGCAGCTGCTCAAGCAGTGCAGCTTTACCTGCTTTGACGACGCCCAGTACAACACCCTCGGCCTCCGCGGCGCACCCGTCTGCTTTGTCGGCTATCCGACGGAGCACGGCGTTGGCAGCATGTTCGCCCAGATGGGAAACACATTTGCCATCTCGTCGCGCTGCGCCGACAAGGACGCGGCCTGGCAGTTCGTGCGGGAGTTCTTCCTGCCCGCCTATCAGGAGCAGTTCAAGGGCTTCTGCTTCCCCAGCAACCGGGCGGTCTACGAGGAAATGAAGCGTGAGGCCATGGCCGAGCAGTATCGCCGCAACCCCGACGGCAGCTATCAGCTCGACGGGGACGGCAGGCGCGTGCCGGCCGATCGCGGCAGCGTGGAGAGCGGCGGCATGGTATTCCCGCTCAAGGCCGCAACAGAGGAGGATGTCCGCCTCATCGAGGAGATCATCGCCAGCACGACGCATGTGGTAAGCACCGATGAGAGCCTGAAGGAAATCATCGCCACGGGCGCGGCCGCCTATTTTGCGGGCGAGCAGGACGTGCAGACCGCCGCGGCGCAGATCCAGGGCAAGGCGGACCTCTATGTAAACGAGCAGCGCTGAAGAAAAAACGAAAAAAGTTTTCTTTTGTGTGATTGTTGTGTGACAAATAATGTGCTATGATGTGCCTGTAAACAAGAGATGCGGAAAAAACAAAAAAACAAACCGCACTCATCATTTGAAAGGAGAATATAAAAATGGAAAACAAGGTTGTTAAAATGGCAGACGAGGCTCTGAACGCAGTGGTTGGCGGCGTATCCGATCAGCTCTACGGTGTTGCGATGGATGTTATCGACGGCAAGTACGGCAACGGCGAGGCCCGTGTGAAGGCCCTCAAGGCCGCCGGCTATGACTACGAGACGGTCCAGAAGCTGGTCAACAGCATTCTCGGCGGCGGTCTCGAAGCTGTCGCAAGAGACGTCATCAACGGCAAGTACGGCAACGGCGAGGCCCGCGTGAAGGCTCTCAAGGCCGCCGGCTACGATGCTGCCAAGGTCCAGGCTCTGGTCAACCAGATGCTCAAGTAATCCCAGCGACGAAACGTTCAACATAGCAGCACCCCCCTGGATGCGGAAGGGAAACCGCATCCAGGGGGGTTGCATTTTCGGGAAGAGGCGAAAAACAGGCGTCTGCCTTCTCAACCCGGTTCGTCGTCCTGAAAGACGATCTGCGCGACCGAACCGGGAGACGTGACCTGGTGCAGCGGTTCGTCATCTTCACACAGCCATTCGCTGATGAACACATAGCGCCAGCCGTTGGCGCAGGTGTACAAAAACAGCTTGTCCTCCTCACGCTGGAAGATCGACACACCGCTGCTGTCCAGCACGTCCGTTTCAATATTGCTGCCGTAGCCGACGCTCAGGCAGCGGTATTCATAGGGCCGCCCGCCCTTGACAAGCGTGCAGGTGTCGCCGGGCTTAACCAGCGACAGAGCGGAAAATTCCTGGTTGACATGGTCGCCGATGACCGGGTTTTGCCCATAGCCGTATTCCATCCAGCAGGCGCTGTCCGGCTCGTCCGCAGTCAGCTGCGCATCCTCCCCGGGCAGGTTGACGGCGACGCTGATCCCCACAGACGGGATCACCAGCCGCCCCGCGGTGCCCTCCTGGCCAAGAAAAACATACTTATATCTGCGCTGGCCTTTTTCCTTCTCGTGATTTGCGAAAAGGTCCTCTTGCCCGACAGAGCCGCGCCGTCTCTCCCGCGCGGCGGAAAGAGCATCCAGCCGTTCCAGACCGGCATGCACAGCGGCGAGCTGCTGCCTTTCCAGCGTAAGAAGAAGCCCGCTTCGCAGCTCCTCTCCGGCGCGGCTTTGCGCCGCACAGCCGGACAGCAGCAAAAGCACCGCCGCTGCCGCGCTCAGCTTGACAGCGTTCTTCTTTTTCACCGGTGATCCCCCCCCCGCACACGAGATAACTTCTGTCGAAGAGTATAGCACAAGGCAGAAAAAAGGAACAGACACAGAGAAGGTTTTTTCTCTGTGTCTGTTGCCGCAGGTGCGGAAGAAGACGAGCCTTATTCGTGACAGTGCTCGCAGTCCTCGACGTTCTTGAACAGCTCGGGGTCGTAAGCAATGCCGTTCTTGTCGTAATAGTCCTTGACGGCGGCCTTGACAGCCTCCTCGGCCAGCACCGAGCAGTGCAGCTTATAGGCGGGCAGCCCGTCGAGCGCCTCGACGACCGCCTTGTTCGACAGCTCCAGCGCCTCCTCGATCGGCTTGCCCTTGATCAGCTCCGTCGCCATCG
>CAMHER010000028.1 GCA_946184215.1 uncultured Clostridia bacterium
TGCACTGCTCGGCCAACACCGACATGAACGGCGAGAACACCGCGATCTTCTTCGGTCTGTCCGGCACGGGCAAGACCACCCTGTCCACCGACCCCAAGCGTCTGCTGATCGGCGACGACGAGCACGGCTGGGACGACGAGGGCGTGTTCAACTTTGAGGGCGGCTGCTATGCCAAGGTCATCAACCTCGACAAGGACTCCGAGCCCGACATCTACAACGCCATTCACCGCGACGCGCTGCTGGAGAACGTGACGGTCGACGAGGACGGCAAGATCGACTTTGCCGACAAGAGCGTGACCGAGAACACCCGCGTGAGCTACCCGATCGAGCATATCGAAAAGATCGTCAAGCGCGTGCGTCCCGTCTCCTCCGGCCCCGCGGCCAAGAACGTGATCTTCCTCTCGGCCGACGCCTTCGGCGTGCTGCCGCCCGTTTCGATCCTCACGCCGGAGCAGACGCAGTATTACTTCCTCTCCGGCTTCACCGCCAAGCTCGCGGGCACCGAGCGCGGCATCACCGAGCCCACGCCCACCTTCTCCGCCTGCTTCGGCCAGGCCTTCCTGGAGCTGCACCCGACCAAATACGCCCACGAGCTGGTCAAGCGCATGAAGATGAGCGGCGCGAAGGCCTATCTCGTCAACACCGGCTGGAACGGCAGCGGCAAGCGCATCTCCATCCGCGACACCCGCGGCATCATCGACGCGATCCTGGACGGCTCGATCAACAGCGCGCCGACCAAGACTATCCCCTACTTCAACTTTGAAGTGCCCACCGAGCTGCCCGGCGTCGACCCCAAGATCCTCGACCCGCGCGACACCTATGCCGACCCGGCGATCTGGGACGAGAAGGCGCGCGATCTGGCCGGCCGCTTCATCAAGAACTTTGCCAAGTATGAGACCAACGAGGCGGGCAAGGCGCTCGTCGAGGCCGGCCCCAAGCTTGACTGAGTTTACGTACCAAAAACCACAAAAAGGCTGCTGCATGATTCATGCAGCAGCCTTTTTTGTCGTCCCGCCCTGCGTTACCAGACGAAGGGGATCAGACGGTATTTCACGCGCTCCATATAGTCCTCATAGCCGGGAAGATCTTTTTTCAGCAGCCGCTCCTCGCCTCGGATACGTTTGGCGATGATCGGCGGGTAGGCAAGCATGACAAGGAAGGAAAAAATCGAGTTCAGGATCAGCGGCATGGACAAAAACAGCAGCAGCGAGGCGGCGTACATCGGGTGACGCACAACGCCGTAAAGGCCGGTGTCGATCACGGTCTGTCCCTTTTGCACCTCCACCGTGCGGGAGAGATAAGCGTTCTCCCGCAGGACCTCGGCCCACATCAGATAGGCTAGGAGGAAGAGCACGGCGGCCGTGTGAACGACCCAGGAGGGCAGCGTGAGCCAGCCGAAGCGGAAGTTGAGCCCCGCAAGGACGAACGCGATGATGAACATCACGCCGCTTTGCCGGATGACCTCCTTCTGTTCGCCCTCCCGCTCTTTGGCGTTGAGGCGCTTTTCCAGCAGCGCCGGATCCCGGAGCATCATCACGATACCCGCGCCGAGCATGGGGATGAAGAGCAGCCCCATCAGCAGCCAGCCGTTCGGATAGCGCAGCGTCCCGGCAGGCAGGAAGAGCAGAAGGCCCAGCAAAACTACACCCGCAAGGTATTTTACGATTGCCTGAACAAACAGCTTTGTTGTCATCGTCATGTCCTCTCATTCGACGGATTTGAGCGACTCGGCCATATCCACCGCGTCGAGGCGGCGGCGCATGAAGGCGTTCGTCAGCAGGGTAAACAGGATCGTGATGGTGAAGGCCAGCAGATAGCTCAAAGGCGAGATGCGCCTCTCAAAGCTCATATACTCCACCACCAGCGCGTCGATGATGACCGTGTGAAGCCCCTTGCCCAAAGTCAGGCCGAGGGCGGCGCCCAGCAGGGAGAGCAGCACGTTCTCCTTGAGCACATAGCCCGCCGTCTCCCGGCGGGTGAAGCCCAGGACCTTGACCGTGGCGATCTCCCGCGTGCGTTCCATCAGGTTGATGTTGGTCAGATTGTAGAGCGTGATGAAGGCCAGGGCACCGGAGCAGACGACGATCAGCGCAATGAGCACGTCCATGCTGCGCATGGAGTTTTCTATGGTCTCCCGCTCCTGCCGCGCCAGCGTGACGTAGCTCACGCCCTCCTCCGCCCGCAGCGCCGCGCCGAAAGCGGCCGCGTCCTCCTCCGGGCGCAAACGCAGCAGTGCGGCGTTTTCCCGTCCGTCGGCAAGGGAGGCAAGATCTGTAAACACATAGTGGCGGATATAGTTCTCGCACACCCCCGTGACCGTCAGCGTCACACTCTCGCCGCTGTCTGTCGTCAGCACGACGCTCTCACCCGGATGCAGGGAAAGGCTCTCGGCCAGTTTTCCGGTAATGACCGCCTCGCCCGGTCCGGGGCAGGAGAGCGGCCCGTTCTTGTCGTGCAGGCTGATCAGGCCCTCCAGTTCGCCCGGGCGGGAGGCGATCAGGTGAGTACTCTTCTCCCTCTCCCCCGCCCGGAGCGTGACCGGCTCCCGGCGTGTCAGCGCAGCCCTCTCCGCCTCTGCGTCCCAGAGGCCGGCCGCCGCGGAGGCGTTCAGCTTCTCCGGATCGAGATTGACCTCCAGATCATACAGGAGGATCTCCTCATACTGATAGGTGCTGATGTGCGCGATCGAGTCCCTTGCCCCCAGCCCGGCCAGCAGCAGGGCCGTGCAGCCGCCGATGCCCAGCAGGAGCATCGCCGTGCGAAGCGGAAAGCGAAAAGCGTTGCGCAGGCTGAGTTTTGTGAGAAAAGGCAGAAGACGCCAAAGAGGCTTGATGCGCTCGAGCAGGATCTTTTTGCCCTTTTTCGGCGCCTTGGGGCGGATCAGCTCGGCCGGGCAGGCACGGCTCTCCCGCCAGCAGACCAGCCAGGTCACGCCAAGCGCGCCGGGCACCGTCACCAGCAGGCAGAGGCAAACCATCAGCGGGCTGAAATAAAAGTCCAGCCGCGCATAATCATAGAGGATGCCGTAAGCAAACCAGACGAAATACGGGATCAGCACCGTGCCGAGGAAGAAGCCCAGCAAGCAGCCCAGCAGCGCGGCAGACGAAGCATAGAGCAGGTATTTGCTCATCACGGCGAGGGGAGAATAGCCCAGCGCCTTCATCGTACCGATGATCGTACGCTCCTCGCCGACCATGCGCGTCATGGTCGTGATGCACACCAGTGCCGCCACCAGCGCGAAAAACAGGGGAAACACATCAGAGAGTGCGTCGATGATGTGGATGTCGTTGTCGAAGGTGAGATAGCCCTGGTTGCTCTCGCGGTCAAGGGTATAGAGTTCCAGCTTCAGCCGCTCGTCGGCATCCTTTTCCGCCTCTTCCAGCGCATCCTCGCCGCTGCGAAGCTTTTCCTCCGCTTCCCGGAAGCCCTTGTCCGCCTCGCGCAGAGCGTTTTCATAGGCCGCGCGGCCCTCTTCCAGCTCGGCCGCGGCCGCGTCCAGTTTTCTCTGGCCTTCCTCCAGCTCGCGCAGATGCTGCGGATAGGCGGCCTCTGCCGCGGCGATCTGATCCTCGGCCTCTTTGAGCTGCGCTTCGGCCTCTTCCAGGGCTCTCTCGCCGCTCTCCAGCTCCGCGCGCGCCGCCGCCAGCTGCTTGCGTGCCTCCTCCAGCTCCGCCTCCTGCGGGGCAGGATCCCCGGCGGGGAGCGCAGCTTCCGCCTGCGCCGCGGCAAGTTCGTTCTGCTTGTCCGCAAGGCGCCGGCGCAGCAGTTCCGCGCCGGGAGCTCCGGGCAGTGCCTCGGCGGCAGAGAGCGCGTTCGACAGCACCGCGATCTCGCCCTGCAGGATGCCGATCCGGTCGGCCCTTCCGCCCAGAGACGCGGTTTTATAGGCCGCAAGAGCCATCTCGGACGCCGCCAGTGAGGCCTCGCCGGCCTCGAGCTGCCACCTTCCCTCTTCCAGCTCCGCCCGCTTTTCTTCCAGCAGCGCGCGGTTTTCCTCGATCTCGGCCCTGGCGGGGCCGAGCTGTGCCATGCCCGCTTCCAGGGCGGCGCGTCCGTCGTCCAGTTCCTTCTGTCCGCGGACAAGCTCCGCCCGGCCGTCGTCCAGTTCCTTCAGCGCGTCGGCAAGCTCGCGCTCGGTTTTTTCCTTTTCCTCGCGGTATTCCCGCCAGCCGTCGTCCAGCTCCCGCCGCGCATCGGCAAGCGCTTTATCCGCCTCCGAGCGCAGCGTGCGCTGCCGGGCGGCTCCCAGGCGGTTTTCCAGCTCTCGGACGCGGTCTGTCAGGCGCTGGAGCGCTTCGTCGTATACAGCTCGCCCGGCAGGTCACACCAAAGCAGGATCTCGTGCCATACGTCGGTGTCGAATGCTTCCGGCAGAACAAATACAAAGCCGTCAAGCCGTCCCGAGCCAAGCGTTGTGTCGCCTCGCTCGGCGCTGATATAGCGCGGTGAGCGCGCCAGCCCGACGATCTGAAAGCTCCCGCGCGCAAAGAGCGAGAACGTGTCTTCCTCATTATCTTCTCCCAACGTCAGCGTCGTGCCGATGTCCTTCTCGCTCCACAGGCGGCTGTCGGCAAGACATTCCCCCGCGCCGCGGGGCATGCGTCCGGCCGTCAGTTCCGGAATATCGACGCTTTCCGTCAGGCTCATGACATGGCAGGCCGTGTGGGTATCGCCGCGTTTGAGATAGACGTCCGCGAAGCGCGCCCCCTCCGCCGCCGCGACGCCGTCGAGCGCGGAGAAGGCCGTCACGTCAGCGTCTGTGAAGCCCAGCGACGAGAGCAGCTGGAAATCATGAAAGCGCCCCTGGCGCAGGTATTGCCCGGCGGTGGCGCGCATCGCCGGGTAAGAGCATTTCAGTCCTGCGAAAAAGCCGACGCCCAGCGCAATGATCCCCAAAATGGAGAGAAAGCGCCCCAGGCTCTGCCGGATGCTCCGCAGCAGGGTTTTGACAAGCTCCCGGTTCATGCTACCACTCCAGCTTTTCCACCGGCGTCACCGTGCTCTGCCGCGTTTCGGAGACGATGGTGCCGCTTTTGACGCGCACAACCCGGTCGGCCATGGCGCAGAGGGCTTTGTTGTGTGTGATGATAAGGACCGTCATGCCCTTTTCGCGGCAGCTGTCCTGAAGCAGCTTCAGGATATGCTTGCCCGTCTCATAGTCCAGTGCGCCGGTGGGCTCGTCGCAGAGGAGGAGCTTGGGGTTTTTCGCAAGCGCCCGGGCGATCGCCACGCGCTGCTGTTCGCCGCCAGAGAGCTGAGAGGGGAAATTCTCCGTCCGCTCGGCCAGGCCCACCTGCCGCAGCACCTCCCGGGCCGGAAGCGCATCCCGGCCCAGACGGGCGGCAAGCTCCACGTTTTCCATGGCCGTCAGGTTGGGGATCAGATTATAGAACTGAAAGACAAAGCCCACATCATGGCGCCGGTATTCCATCAGCGCCTTTTCATCATAGGCCGAGACCTCGCCGCCGTCGACGAAGATCCGTCCCTCCGTCAGGCGGTCCATACCGCCGAGAATGTTCAAGAGCGTGGTCTTGCCCGCGCCGGACTCGCCGACGATGACGCAGATCTCCCCCCGCGCGACGGAAAAGCTGACGTCTCTCAATGCCGTCAGTTCCACCTCGCCCGTGCGGTAGACTTTTTTGACGTTTTCCAGTTGGATGAATTCTCTGCTCATCGTCTCTCCTCTTCGTCGGCCGCCGGGCCGTCAGGCTGCGCGGCGGAAAGCGTGGACGGCGTAATAGTCCTGCGCCCAGCGCAGCAGGATCTCGCCCGCCTGGCCGCGCAGGTCGGGCGTCTCGGCCCCCAGGATCACCAGAACGATGTTGTGCGTCTCCTCCTCGCGCGTGACGGGCAGCGAAACGGCGACACAATAGCCGGCGCGGTCGGTGCTGCCGGTTTTGAGCCCCGTGACGCCCGGGACGTTGTAGACCAGGGTGTTGGTGTTGGAGGTGGAGTATTTCAGCGTCGGCAGATTGGCATACTGGCGCGAAGTGAGCTTTGTAATCTCGCCCTCGTTTTTCAGAAGATAGGCGCAGAGCTTGAACATATCCTCCGCGCTCATGCTGTTCTGGCGCTTGGCCGGGATCGTCCCGCCGGAGTAGGACGGCAGGCCGTGGGGCGTATAGAAGCGCGCGGTGTAAAGGCCAAGCTCGCCCGCCCGCTCGTTCATGCGCGCGACGAAGGCCTCGCTCGATCCGGCGGTGTGGACGGCAAGAGCGGCCGCCGATTCGTTGCTGGAGGCCATCAGCATCCCGTCCACAAGCTCACCGAACGGGATACGGGCGCCGGAGGACATGGCGATCATGCCGTCGGCGCTGGAGGCGATCCGATCCGCCTCATCGGGGATGGTGACGGTGTCGGAAAAGCTGATCTCGCCGCGCTCGGAAGCCTCGCACAGCAGCAGGTAGGTCATCAGCTTGCTGAGGCTGGCCACCGGGAAGCTGCGGCTCCCCTCCTTGTTGAAAAGGATCTCCCCCGTGTCCGCGTCACCCAGAACGATGGCGTTGACGGCGCCGAAATACTCCTCCCGCGCGAGTTCGTGGATATCGGGCTTGAAGGGCCGGGAGGGATCGAGCAGCAGCGCGCCGTCCTCTTCCCAGGACGCCGTGAGATCCAGCACCAGCTGGATATCCGTGAGGCTCATATACAGGTCGCGGTTTCCGTCACGGTAGGTGTAATAGCGCCGCTCGGTGCCGTTGCAGTAAAAGCGGCTGCGGGAAAAATCGAGATAGGCCACCCGCCCGCGCGCCGCGGTCGTGCCCTGATCCGGGGCGGCGGCGGCGTTTTTGCCGGTGACAAGGGAAAAGGAACTGTCGTTGGAGAGGTATTCAAAGCGGAATTTCCCGGCCGTACCGTTCATCGCCTGGGACAGGTCGGCCAGGGAGAGATAGAGGTTGCCCGGATAGCTCTCCTCATAGGCGCGCACCGCTCTGTCCTGCCCTCCCTCGACGCGCACGGTCAGCAAAAAGGGTGCCGGATCAGCCGCCTGGGCCGCGGCGGGCAAGGCCGAGAATACGGCAAGACAGAGCAGAATCGCAAGCAGACGGCGAAGCTTTTTCATGCTTTTTCTCTCTTTCTTATGCAGGATATCTCTGTTTCAGACAATACTCCGATATGATACAGTATATATGCTTTTCCCGCTTCGCGCAAGAGACGCGGGTCTTAAGAAATATAAAATGAGACTGCCGCAAAGCACGCAGCAGTCTCATTTTATGTTTTATGCCGTCAGCGTTTCCTTTCCCTTTGCCGGAAGCTGTACCAGCACGATGGCGGCAAACATCACCGCACAGCCGACGATCTCGCGTCCGCTCATTTTCTCCCCCAGCAGCAGCGCGCCGCCCAGGACGGCGAAGACCGACTCAAGGCTCATCAGAAGAGACGCCGCCGTGGGGTCGGTAAATTTCTGCGCGACGATCTGCAGCGTATAGCCGACGCCGCCGGAGACAAGGCCGCAGTAAAGGATCGGGACGGCTGCGGCGGCAATGCCCGCAAGGCTCGGCGCTTCCGTGAGGGTTGCCATGACGGCAGAGAAAAGGGAGGCCACGGCAAACTGGATCGCCGCGATCGCCACGCCGTCCCCCCGCGGGGCGAAATGGGCACAGCACAGGATATGCCCGGCAAAGAGCAGAGCGCAGACAAGCTCCAGCGTGTCGCCGCGCGCGAGGAAAAAGCTTTCCCGGATACACAGCAGATACAGCCCCGCCACTCCCAGGGCCACGGCCAGCCAGATGCGCGCACCGTGGCGGCGGCGGAAAAGCAGCGTTTCGATCACCGGGACGAGCAGCATATACAGGGCGGTCAAAAAACCCGCCTTTCCGGCGGTGGTCCAGACAAGCCCCAGCTGCTGAAAGATGCTGGCCGAGGCGAGAAAGGCTCCGCAGCACACGCCGCCCAGCAGCGTAACGCGGTCGCGGGCACGGTCGGGCGTCTTTTCTTCGCCCTGCTGCCGCCGGTGTGCCCCGCGGCGAAAGAGCGCAAAGGCGCCCACCGCCACAGCGGCCAGCGCCATGCGCACGGCGTTGAAGGTCGCGGGTTCGATATTCTCCATGCCGGAGCGCTGAAAGGCAAAGGCCATGCCCCAGATCATAGCTGTGAAGAGCAGGAGAAGATTGCCGAGCATGCGCTTGTTTTTCATTTTCCCCTCCCTTTCCTTCGGCATTTGTTTTTCAGTATTTCAAAACGGCGGCATAGTCCATGATCGCGTGAAGCAGGACCGGGAGCCAGATCGTCCCGCTCTTTTCCTTTAAAAGCTGCATCATGCAGCCGGTCACCACCAGGCCGGGAACCTGGGTGAAGAGGAACTGCATCGCATAGCTCAGCGTGATCGTGCCCCAGTCCGCGTGGGAAAAGAGGTGGATCAGCGCAAAACAGACATTGGGCAGCAGATAGCGCAGCGGCCAGTCCTCATCACGCAGCAGCCAGACACAGACGCCGCGGGTGACAAATTCCTCCGCAAAGGCGATGAGGACAAGATAATAGAACAGCGCGTAGACCACCGCATAGCGGTCCGTCTTTTTGACAAGGGCCCAGGCCATGATCCCCAAAAGCACGGCCGAGAGCGCCGCGGCGGCGATGCGCCAGGCCTTTCCGCGCAGGCGGAGAAACATGGCGTCCGCAAAATCCTTTTTCAGCAGTATGAAAAAGCTGAGAAAAAGAAGAATGGGAACCAGTGATTCCACCAGATTCTGCCCCAGCAGGCCGAGAGGATCGGCCGAGGCGCTCCAAACGCCGAGCAGCTGCCCTCTCTCCCGCAGGCGGTACATATACCAGGCCGCCCAGGAGATTTCCGCGGCGTGGATCGCCGCCACCGCCAGGATCCTCCACAGGCGCGGGAGAGCGCGGTTTTTTCCTCTTTCTGCCATGGCAGTTACCTCATAAAGGCGTCGATCTTCTCAAGCAGTGCTTCGTCTGTCTGATAGGAAAAATCCGTCGCGTCGATCCCGATCGTCTCGCCGGGGACCGCCTCCCTGCGCGCGTCAAGGACGTAGCGGCGGAACTCCTCCTGCACATGCAGCGGCGCGCTCAGGTGCACCGGGTGGCGGTTTTCCTCCCGCATGCGGTGGCAGTAGCGCTCAAAGAGCACATCAAGATCGCCGCGCAGGACAAGCGTCAAAACCCGGTAGCCGCTCTTATCCGCTATTTCATGGAGCTTTTTCAGCTCGTTTTCACGAAAATTTGCCTCCAGAATAACCGGGACGCCGCAGACGGCGAGGGAAGAGAAGATCTGCGTCATCAGCGCCACCGTGGCCACGGACAGGCGTTTGTTCTCCGCCCGGTCACGAAAGCCGATTTCATCGCCGAGAGTCTCCTTGATGCGATCCTTTTGAAACACCGCCGCGCCGCAGCGCGCGGAGAGAAGGTTGGAAAAGGTGGTCTTGCCGGTGGCAAGATCCCCGGTGATCAGCAGGAGTCTGCGCATGGTCACACCTCCGTCGTCGCTTTTTATCTTGACGGTAGTTTATCACGTCCGCTCCCTTCACGCAAGGGTGCGGAAAAGAAGAAAAGAGGATCTGACGTCCTCTTTTCATGCCACATATTCTCCCAGAAGTTTCGTCCGGCCGTGGAGCCAGGTCTCGCCCTTCGCCGTATTGCTTTCCACACGCAGCTCTCCGCCGGGTTCTTCAAGCGTAAGGTCGATCGCCTTTCCGCTTTGGCGTGCCAGCAGCATCCCCACCGCAGCGCTTCCGCTGGCGCAGGAGTTCTCCCAAAAGAGCGTGCCGCTTGCCGGGACCCAGACCAGGGGCGTAAGTCTCCAGCGCGGCATCTCCTCTTCCAGGAACATCAGCCCCAGACAGCTTGCCCCCAACTCGGCGCAGAGCGTGCGCACAGCGCGCTCGGCTGCCGGGTGGTCGTCCTTCAGGGCGAAAAAGGCGGAGGCGGGTGTGATCACGGCGTGCGTGATGCCCTCCATATACACGCAGGAAAGCCTTCCCCTCCGGCCGCTGATAACACACTCTTTTTCCATGATCTGTCCGGCGGGCGGCATGTGTACGGCTGCGGCAAAGCTTCCCTCCGTCTCCCGGCGCAGGCGAACGGATACGGCGCTCTCCGCGCCCGAGACGCGGAGGGAACATTCTCCCCCGTCAAAGCCACGGCGCAGGGCCCAGAGCGCCGCGGCGCTCATGGAGGCATTGCCGCAAAATTCTCCTCCCGCCATGCACAGCGCCGGTCTTTCTCCCCCTCCCGCGGGCAGGCGCAGAAAGCCCACCTGCTCCACGGCCGTGTGCCGCGCCATGATCGCCGCGGCGACGGAGGGCTGATCCTTCTCGGGGACCACACTCTCCACCAACGCGGTGATATTGCCCGTCGGGTCAAAGATGCTGTATCGAAGTTGCTTCTCTTTCTCAGATCTCATCGTTCTCTGGTCTCTCAGCGATCAAATACGCGCAGAAACTGCCTTGTCCGCTCCTCCTGCGGGTCGTCAAAAACCGCAAGCGGGTCGCCCTGCTCGACGATGCCGCCGTCCGCCATGAAGATCACGCGGTTGCTGACGGCGCGGGCAAAGGGCATTTCGTGCGTGACGACGACCATGGTCATCTTCTCCTCGGCCAGCTGCCGGATGACCTTCAGCACCTCGCCGGTCAGCTCCGGGTCGAGGGCCGAGGTGGGTTCGTCGAAAAACAGGATCTCCGGCTTCATCGCAAGGGCGCGCGCGATCGCGACCCGCTGCTGCTGTCCGCCCGAGAGCTGGCAGGGATAGCTTGCGGCCTTGTCCGCGATGCCCATTTTGCCGAGCAGCTCCATCGCCCGCGCTTCGGCCTCCTCGCGGCTGCAGCCAAGAACCTGTACAGGCGCGTCGGTCAGGTTTTTCAGCACGCTGTAGTGCGGGAAGAGGTTAAACTGCTGAAACACCAGGCCGCAGCAGCTGCGAAACGCGCGCAGCTGGCGCGGCGGCACATAGACGGCCTTTCCCCCCGCCTCGGTGCGGGCGGCGCATTTGCCCATATAGCAGATCTCGCCGCTGTCGATCATCTCCAGAAAAGTCGCACAGCGCAGCAGCGTCGACTTGCCGGAGCCGGAGGGCCCGATGATGCTGACGACCTCGCCGCTGTCGACGCTGAGACTGATGCCCTTCAGGATCTCGTTGTCCGCAAAGGATTTGCGGATATTCTGCATGGAAAGTATGTTCATGCTGCACCTCTTCACCGATAGTAGTCCAGCGCTTTTTCCAGCCGGGACATCAGGAAAGCCACCAGGTAGTTGAAAACGTAATAGAACACCGCGGCCGAGGCGAAGGCCAGCATGCCGGGCGAGTGCGGCGCCACGGCGATCTGCTTGGCGCGGGTGAACATCTCCATGATGCCGATGACTGAGGCCAGAGAGGTGTCCTTTACCAGGGTGATGACCTCGTTGGTGACGGGCGGGACGACGCGCTTGACCATCTGCGGCAGGATGATGCGGAAGAAGGTCTTTCCGCTGCCGTAGCCAAGAACGGCCGCCGCCTCGTACTGGCCGGCGGGGATCGACTCGATGCCGCCGCGGTAGATCTCGGCAAAATAGGCCGCATAGTTGATGATAAAGGCCACAAGCACCGCTGTGAAGCGCCAGTTGCCCGGCAGCGTGATCCCCAGAAGCAGATTGGGCCCGTAGTAGACCACCATCAACTGCAGCATCAGCGGCGTGCCGCGCATGATGGAAATATACATGTTGATCAGCCAGCGCAGCGGCGCAAAGCGGGACTTTTTGCCAAAATAGACCAGCAGCCCCAGCGGCAGCGAGCCAAGCAGCGTCAGACAGAAGATCGCAAGCGTCAGCGTAAAGCTCTGTGCAAGCAGCGCAAGCATGGTTTGAATCGTCATAGTATCGACTACCTTTGTACAATTTCAACCCAGACACCCATAAAACGGCGCAAAGTCGGTTTATGGGTGTCTGCACGAGACGTGTTTTGCGCCATACGGCACAAAACCGGCAGCGCGTTTTACGCGATGCCCTTTCGTTAAAACGAGCCGTTATAACGAAAAACAGGATCAAAAGAAACGGGCGGAGAGACAGTCTCCGCCCGCTGCGCGCTTTACGCTTACTTGACGAGGCAGAGGCTTTCGAGCACCAGGCCCTCGTCAACATAGTCCTGCGCGATTTTCAGCATCGTGCCGTCCTCGGCCATCTTCAAAAGCTCGGCGTTGACCGCGTCGCGCAGCGCCGTGTTGCCCTTGAGAAAGCCGACGGCATACTGCTCGGTGGAGATGGGCTCGCCCAGGATCACATAATCGCCGGCGTTGTTCGCGATCTGATAGCTCGCGACGCCCAGGTCGGCCGCCACCGCGTCCACCGTGCCCTGCTTGAGCTCCATGAAGCCGGTGTTATAGTCCGCAAGCTCCACGACCTCGCCGAGAGAGGCGGCGAAGGCCTCGTTCGACGCGATCGCGTCGACGGCGGAGGAAGCCGCCTGCGCCATGACGGACCTGCCGGCAAGATCCTCCAGAGAGGAAATGCCGGAATCGGCCTTTACGACCAAGACGATGCTGTTGTCCACATAGGGATCGGACCAGGTATAGTCCTCCTCGCGGCCGGTATAGGTAAAGCCGTTCCAGATGCAGTTGATGTTGCCCGAGGAAAGCTCGGCGTCCTTCGCGTTCCAGTCGATCGCAACCGCCTCGAAGTCCCAGCCGAGACGCTCGCACAGCGCGGCGGCCATGGCCAGGTCAAAGCCGTCGTAGCTGCCGTCCTCGGCGATATAGCCGAAGGGCGGGAACTCCGCGTCAAAGCCGACGATCAACTTTTGCTTTTCCGCGGCCGGGGCCGCGCTCTGCCCGCAGGCGCAAAGAGCAAACAGCATGAGAAGTGCAAGCAGCATACAAAGAATCTTTTTCATATTTTCCATCCTCTCTGTCGCGGCTGGGATTTGCCGCGTGTCCCGTTTTTCTTTCTTGCATTAGCATGATAACACATTAGTTAAATAAAGCAAGTGTTTTTCAGGATTTTGTTGTGCAAAAAACGCACAAGGCTCTGCGGGCAATTTCCCTCCTCCCTCTTTTCTTCCGGCTGCTGCCGTGGTATATTTAATTCACATCAAGTTAGTAGGAATTAAAGGGGAACGGAAAGGATCGCCATGAATGTCACGACCCGCGGGCGTTATGCGCTGCGCGTGATGCTCGATTTGGCCCAGCACGGCGGCAGCGGCTTTGTTTCACTCAAAACCGTAGCCGAGCGGCAGGATATTTCCATGAAATATCTCGAGGCCATCGTCTGCGAGCTGAAGAAAGCCGGGCTGTTGGAGAGCGGGCGCGGCAAGGAGGGGGGCTATCGCCTCTCCCACACGCCGGAGGACTACTCCGTCGGGGAGATCCTGCGCGTGCTGGAAGACAATCTGGCCCCGGTCGCCTGTATCAAAGCCGGGAGCGTTGACTGTGCCCACGCGGGCGAGTGCATGACGCTGCCGATGTGGAGGGAGCTCGATGAGCTGACCAATGCCTATCTCGACCGCGTCACGCTGCAGGATCTGCTCAGCGGCGAAAAATGGAGACCATAAAAACGAAACACAATATAAGAAAGAAAGGAAAGCTGAAGATGTTTGTATATGCAGACAACGCCGCCACCACCTGTGTCAGCCGCGCCGCGCTCGACGCGATGCTCCCCTATCTGCTTGAGGATTACGGCAACCCCTCAAGCCTGTATGCCTTTGGCCAGAAGGCGCAGGAAGCGCTGCAGGAGGCCCGCGAGACCGTGGCGAAGTGTATCGGCGCGACGCCGCGGGAGATCTATTTCACCTCCGGCGGCAGCGAGGCCGACAACCAGGCGATCGTTTCGGCCGCCCGCGTCGGCGCCCGCCACGGCAAAAAGCACCTGATCTCCACCAAATTTGAACACCACGCCGTGCTGCACACGCTTAAAAAGCTGGAAAAAGAGGGCTTTGAGGTCACGCTGCTGGATGTCCACGCCGACGGTGTCGTACGCCTTGAGGACGTTGAGGGCGCGATCCGCCCCGACACCTGCCTTGTCACCGTCATGTTTGCCAACAACGAGATCGGCACGATCCAGCCGATCCGCGAGATCGGCGCGCTATGCCGGGAAAGGGGCATTCCCTTCCATACCGACGCCGTACAGGCCGCGGGGCACATGCCGATCGACGTGGTCGAGATGAACATTGACATGCTCTCGATGTCCGGCCACAAGTTCCACGCGCCCAAGGGCGTGGGCGTGCTGTACGCGAAGAGGAACATGCCGCTTGTCAACATTATCGAGGGCGGCGCCCAGGAGCGCGGCAAGCGCGCCGGCACCGAGAACGTGGCCGGCATCGTGGCGCTCGCCGCGGCGCTCAAGGAGAGTTGCGAGCACATGGAGGAGAACACCGCGAAGATCCTCCCCATGCGCGACAAGCTCTTTGCCGAGCTCTCGAAGATCCCGCACAGCAAGATCAACGGCAGCCTGGAGCACCATGTGCCCGGCACCGTGAACATGTGCTTTGAGGGCATCGAGGGCGAGAGCCTGCTGCTTCTGCTCGACCGCGAAGGGATCTGCGCCTCGTCGGGCAGCGCCTGTACCTCCGGCTCGCTGGACCCCAGCCACGTGCTGCTCTCGATCGGTCTGCCGCACGAGGTGGCCCACGGCTCGCTGCGCCTCTCGATCGGTGAATACAACTCAATGGACGAGATCGACCATATCATCGAGGTCGTACCGAAGGTGGTCGCCTATCTGCGCAGCATCTCACCAGTGTGGGACGAACTGGAAAAGGGCACGCGTCCGCATCTGATCTGATCGATACGGTCTGAATAAAAAGAGGAGGAAACAACAATGGCACTTTACAGCGACAAGGTCATGGATCACTTTCAGAACCCCCGCAACGTCGGCAAAATCGAGGACGCGGACGGCATCGGCGAGGTCGGCAACGCCAAGTGCGGCGATATCATGCGCATGTATATCAAGGTCAGCGACGGCGTGATCACCGACTGCAAGTTCAACACCTTCGGCTGCGGCAGCGCGATCGCGACAAGCTCGATGGCGACGGAGCTGATCAAGGGCAAGCCGATCGAGGAGGCGCTGGAGCTGTC
>CAMHER010000029.1 GCA_946184215.1 uncultured Clostridia bacterium
AGGCCAGCATGAAGATCCCGCGCCTGTTCCGCGGCGTGTTTGACACCTCCACGGTGTTTGGCCGCTTTATGGACAACGTCTTTGCCAACTATGCCTCGACCTATCTGGTGTTTGTCGCGGTGCTCATCGTGTGGTTCGTGTTTTACAAGACTCGCTTCGGCCTGCGTCTGCGCGCCTGCGGCGAGCATCCCCAGGCCTGCGAGACCCTGGGCATCAACGTCATTGCGATGCGCTTCACCTGTGTGTGCATCTCCGGCTTTCTCGCCGGCCTCGGCGGCGCCTGCGTGACGATGGCCATCTCCACCCAGTTCCGCCCCATCTCCATTGTCGGCCAGGGCTTTATCGCCATTGCGGCCGTCATCTTCGGCAAGTTCCGTCCCCACGGCGCGCTGCTGGGCTGCCTGCTGTTCGGCTTCTGCTCCGGCCTGAAGGTCGTGCTCGGCGGCTCGTCGGGCATCAACATGCAGCTGATCTCCATGATCCCCTATGTGGTCACGGTCATCGTGCTGATCCTCTTCGTGGGCCGCTCCCGCGTGCCGAGCGCCAACGGCAAGCCCTTCGTCAAGGCAAAATAACCGCGATCCTCTTTTCAAAGCAACAAAGGATATGGAAGATGACTCCATATCCTTTGTTTTGCGGAGGACAGACTTTCATTACAGGAGTAAAAAATGAACCAATATCTTGATATCGCACCCGAAGTCAAAGCCGCGCTGGAGGCGGGAAAGCCGGTCGTCGCGCTCGAGAGCACGATCATCTCCCACGGCATGCCCTATCCGAAAAACGTCGAGACCGCGCTGCGCGTCGAGCAGACGATCCGCGACAACGGCGCCGTCCCCGCGACGATCGCCGTGATCGGCGGCCGTCTCAAGGCCGGACTCAGCCATGAGGAGATCGAGCATCTGGGCAAGGCCGGCCGGGCCGTCGCCAAGGCCAGCCGCCGCGATCTGCCCGCCCTCGTCGCCCGCGGAGCGGACGGCGCCACCACTGTGACGACCACGATGATCATCGCCCACATGGCCGGCATCAAGATCTTTGCCACCGGCGGCATCGGCGGCGTGCACCGCGGCGCCGAGACGACGATGGACATCTCCGCCGACCTCGAAGAGCTGGCCCAGACGCCGGTGATGGTCGTCTGCGCGGGGGCCAAGTCGATCCTCGACCTGGGGCTGACGCTGGAATATCTCGAGACCAAGGGCGTGCCCGTGATCGGCTACGGCACGGACGAGCTGCCCGCCTTCTACACCCGGAAGAGCGGCTTTGGCGTGGACTACCGCGTCGACAGCCCCGAAGAGCTCGCTGCCATGTTCCGTGCCCAGCGCGCGCTGGGGTACCGCGGCGGCATGCTGGTCACCAACCCGATCCCGGAGCAGTACGCCATGGACAAGACCGTGATCGACGCCGCCATCGAGCAGGCCCTCCGCGAGTGCGCCGAGCAGGGCGTTCACGGCAAGGAGACCACGCCCTTCCTGCTGGCCCGGGTGGTGGAGCTCACCGGCGGCGAGAGCCTGGAGAGCAACATCCACCTCGTGCTGAACAACGCCGCCCTCGCGGCCAGGACCGCCGCGGCGCTGACGGCGTGACGTGCATTTCATGACAGGAAAGCTGCCAGTTTTGACATGCGGCGCGTCTGAAAACAAAAAGGTGCTATAATACGATCCGGTTATGGCGCTTTGCCGCTTCCTATGCGCGGAACTCCGGCAGGTGAAGCAGTATAGGTCCCTCTGCGGCTGCCGCCTTAACCAACAAGACCCCCGGGCTTTTGCCCGGGGGTTTTGCTGCCCCTTCCCCGCTCCTCAGCGCAGCAGAGGCTGGAGCTGCCTGCCCTCCAGCGCGGCGGCCACCGTCTCGCCGAGCAGCGAGAAGTCCGCCTGCAGCGAGCAGGGCTTTCGAAGCGGATCGTCCTGCCCAAAGGGGACAAAGTACACGTTTTTGCGGTTCAGAAGCCGCGCGATCGACTCCGCCGAGCCGGAGAGCGCGTCATTGGTGGAGAAGGCGATGACGAGCGGGCGGCCGTTGCGCAAGTGCGCCTTGGCCGCCATCGTGACGGCGCTGTCGGTGATGCCGTGAGCGAGCTTGGAGAGCGTGTTGCCCGTACACGGCGCGATCAGCAGCGCGTCAAGACCCACTGTGGGGCCGAGCGGCTCAGCCTCCGCAATCGTCGTAATGACCTTTCTGCCCGTCAGATCCATCAGCCGCCGGATATGCTCCGCCGCCGTACCGAAGCGCGTGTCGGTTTCCGCGGCGGTGTCGCTCATGATCGGGTATAAGGCATAGTCCGCCGTCAGCACCGAGGCATTTTCAAACAGCTTTTCATAGGTGCAGTACGAGCCGCAGAGCGCAAGCCCCAGTCTCTTCTTTTCCATCTCAACCCTCTCCTTCCTCAATCGAGGCATAGATCGCCTCGCACAGGATCTCCGCCGCCCGCCGCGGAGCATATCGGCCGGGCAGGCCCGGGGCGGACAGCACCCGCAGACCGATGTTTTCCGCCAGCGTCTTTTCAAAGCCGCCCGGCGCTGAGGCGAGCTCCAGCAGCAGCGCCCCCTCCGCCGCGGAACAGAGCACGGCGTCGTCCAGCACGCTGGCCGGCACGGTGTTGACGATGCCGTCAAAGCTGCCGATGCGCTCGGCAAGCGCGGCAAATTCGCAGCTCTCTGCCCCCAGCGCGCTCGCCTCTGCCCGCGCATCCGCCCGCCGTGCCGCCACGCAGACCTCCGCCCCCAGCGCCAGGAGCCGCCGCGTCAGGATCCGGGCGATCCGGCCCCAGCCGCAGACAAGGATGCGGCTGCGCCAGAGCGTGGTATCGCAGTTTTCCATCAGCACACAGATGGCGCCCTCGGCCGTGACGGCCGCGTTGAACACGGCAAAATCCTGCCGCCGCGTCAGATCCTCGACGCTCAGCCCCTGGCGCAGCGCCGAGAGACACAGCGCGTCGCCCAACCGCCCGCCGAACAGCCGCTGACCCTGCCAGAGCGCCGCCACCAGCTCCTCACAGCGCAGCTGTTCGGCCGAGAGCGGCGTAAAGAGAAGCCCGCCCGCCTCCGCAGGCGTCGGCAGCACGACGCAGTCTGCGCCGTACACGCAGCCCTGGATACAGCCCGCTTTCGGGATCTGCGGCGGCAGCTCGGCGCGCTCGAGGGCGTAGGTACACACACGGTGCCCGTCCCGCCAGAGCAGCTCGGCTAAGTACTTCTGTCGGCTGTCCCCGCCGATGATCGCAAATTTCAAAGGCATCACCTCCGCACATCATCTTATTCCGGCGGCGGCGGAGGGGTGTTTCTTGGTTGCCTTTTCCGGGGCCATATGGTAAAGTAGAAAGGAAAAACAGGAAAGGTCGTGCGCATATGAGCAGAGCAGACGAGATCTTCATTGCCAACTGCCGGGATATTTTGACCAACGGCATCTGGGACACGGACCGGGAGGTACGCCCCCGCTGGGAGGACGGCACGCCGGCCCACACGGTCAAAAAATTTGGGATCGTCAACCGCTATGACCTCTCGGAGGAGTTCCCGATCCTGACGCTGCGCCGCACCTACTGGAAGAGCGCGATCGACGAGCTGCTGTGGATCTGGCAGGCAAAGAGCAACAACGTCCACGATCTGCGCACCCGCGTGTGGGACGCCTGGGCGGATGAAAACGGCTCCATCGGCAAGGCCTACGGCTATCAGCTTGGCGTGAAGCACCACTATCCCGAGGGGGATATGGACCAGGTGGACAAGGTCATCTGGGACTTGAAGCACAACCCCGCCTCCCGCCGGATCATGACGAACATCTACACCTTTGCGGACCTGAGTGAAATGGCGCTGTACCCCTGCGCCTATTCCATGACCTTCAACGTCAGCGGAAATCGGCTCAACGCGATTTTGAACCAGCGCTCACAGGACATGCTGGCAGCCAACAACTGGAATGTGGTGCAGTACGCCGTGCTGACGATGATGATGGCGCAGATCGCCGGCTTTGAGCCGGGCGAGTTTGTCCATGTGATCGCCGACGCGCATATCTATGACCGCCACGTCCCCCTGATCGAGGAGATCATCGCCCACGAGCCGAAGGCCGCGCCGAAGTTTATCATCGACCCGGAGGTCAGGGATTTTTACGCCTTCACGCGGGACAGCTTCCGTATGGAGGGCTACGAATATTCCGATTTCAACGCGAAGATCCCGGTGGCGGTGTAAGACGGGAGGAGAGACTATGGACGCGATCGTAGCGGTATATTCCGACTGGGGCATCGGCGCAAGCGGGACGCAGCCCGTCGTGCTGCACGCCGACCGGGCGCATTTCCGCGAACACACCGCCGGCGCGGCGGTGATCGTGGGGCGCAAAACGATGGAGGATTTCCCCGGCGGCCGTCCGCTCCGCGGGCGGCACAACATCGTCGTCACCCGGCAGAATGTCACCGTTGACGGGGCCGAGGTGGCCCACACCACCGCCGAGGCGCTCTCTCTCGCGGCGAAGTACGAGAGCTGCTTCGTTATCGGCGGCGCCAGCGTATTTCGCCAGTTCTTCCCCCACCTTGACCGGGTTTTGCTGACAAAAATTGATCTCGCTCCCCACTCTGACAGTTTTTTCCCGGACCTGGACGCCGATCCGGACTGGAGCTGCACGGAGGAGGGCCCCTGGCAGGAGGAGGACGGAGTGCGTTATCGCTTCTGCACCTATGAGAGAAAGAGGGACAGAGGAATGGAAGAAAAGCTGCGGGAATATGCCAGACTTCTTGTGGAGGTCGGCGTCAACATCTGCCCGGGCCAGACGCTGGTGATCTCCTCGCCGGTGGACTGCGCGCCCTTCACACGCCTGTGCACCGAGGCGGCCTATGCCGCCGGGGCGCGCGAGGTCGTCGTGCGCTGGGGGGACGATGCGATCGCTAAGCAGCGCTATCTCCACGGCGCGGAGGAGCTGTTCGATTCGATCCCTCTCTGGCAGCAGACGATGATGAAGGACTACGCCGAGGGCGGCGCGGCCTTCCTCTCGATCTCCGCCCACGATCCCGAGGCTTTTCTGGGCGTTGACCCCGATCGGCTGCTGCGGGCCTCCCGCGCCTACGGCCGGGATATGGCGGCCTTCCGCTCCCGGCTGATGGCCAACCGCAACGCCTGGTCGATCGGCGCGATGGCGGTGGAGAGCTGGGCGCAGAAGGTCTTTCCCGACTGTGACAAGACCGCGGCGCTTGAAAGACTGTGGGAGGCGATCTTCGCCTCCGTGCGCATCACCGGAAAGGGAGACGCGGTGGAGAAATGGCGCGCGCATGTGGCCACGCTGAAAGGCCGCATAGAAAAGCTAAACGCCTGGCACTTTGAATCGCTGCACTACCGCAACGCCCTGGGCACCGATCTCATCGTGCGTCTGCCGAAGGATCACGTCTGGGCCGGCGGCAGCAGCGCCACGCCCGAGGGCCGGCGCTTTATCGCCAACATGCCAACGGAGGAGATCTTTACCGCCCCGCTGAAGAGGGGCGCGGACGGCGTGGTCTGCGCGGCGATGCCGCTGGTACACGACGGCAACGTGATCGAAAACTTCCGCTTTGTGGTCAAAGAGGGCCAAATCGTGGAGGTACACGCCGAGAAGGGCGAGGAGATCCTGAAAAACGCCATATCCGTGGACGAGGGCGCCGCCTTCTTCGGCGAGGTGGCTCTCGTGCCCTATGACAGCCCGATCCGCAACCAGGAGCTGCTGTTCTATGATACGCTTTTCGACGAGAACGCCGCCTGCCATATCGCCTTCGGAGATTCCTATCCGGAGTGTATCCGCGGCGGCGAGGACATGAGCGCCGAGGAGCTTGCCGCCAGGGGCCTGAACCACAGCGACACGCATGTGGACTTCATGATCGGCACCGCTGACCTCTCCATTGTCGGCACCACGGAGAGCGGCGAGGAGATCGAGGTGTTTCGAAACGGCAACTTCACCTTCTGAAAACGCACAAAAAAGCAGTGAAAACCAGAGGTTTTCACTGCTTTTTTCATCGTTGTGATACAGGGAGTTTACTTCACCAGGGTCGTGCCGGGATAGTAATGGGCCAGGATCTCCTTATAATCCGCGCCAAGACGCGCCATCTTATCCGCGCCGTATTGACTCATCCCCACGCCGTGACCGAAGCCGGTCACGGTAAAGGTGAAGGCCGGGGGATCGTAAGTAAGGGTAAAGGCCGTGGAGCGCAGGGAGAAGAGAGAACGGAGCTCCTTCCCGCTCACTTCCACCCCGCCCAGCATGACGGAGGCCGTCCTTCCCGCCTCATCCCGCCGCAGCTCGCCTATCCATTGATCCTCCGCGCCGGAGAAATCCGCCTCCGGGTGCGCGGAGAGCACCGTATCACGGAAGTCGATAGGGCTGCAGTGCAGGGTGGAAACATACTGCGGGACATCGTCGGCCGTCTCCGGGCTGGAAACACTGACGAGATACGGCACCGCGCTCCACACGTCGGCGCTGTTCTCCGTCACCGAGGCGGAGGACGAGTGAAAAGCGGCAAGGATCGGTTGCCCCCCGGCGGCAAGATACTCGCCGTATGTACCGTCGACAGCTGAAGATATCTTCTCGTAATTTGCATCGTAGTCCTCTCCCCATTTTGTTCTGAGCGCTTCCTGGCTCTGCCAGGCCTGGCAGCAGCCGTAGTCGGTACAGACCTGCGCCTCGCCGTGCTTGGAAAAGGAGGCGCAGTACAGCGCGTAGGTCCGGGCCGCCACGGCCTGGGCCTTGAGCGCCTCGGCGTGAAAGCCGGGCGGCATCTCGGCGGAGACGACGCCGCGCAGATAGTCCTGCATGTCCATCGCCTGCACCGATCCGTCCGGGAGCAGCACCCGCAGCTCCGCCGGTGCGGCGATCGCCGCCGGGGCGGGGCCGTCTGTCCGCGGCGCGGCGGAGAGGACAGCGGTTGTTTCCGCAGGTGGGATGGGGGAGAGGGGCGGCGCCTCGTCCACCGCGGCCGACAGCGTCGGATTTGCCGCTTCCCTCTCCGCACCCGCCGCAGTCTCGTCATTCTCGCCGAGGTTTGCCAGAAAGGGCAGGCCAACGGCGAGCATCAGGGCAAAATAGGCATAGAGTATCGTTCGTTTCATGCTTCTCTCCTGCTTGTCCGCCCCTCGGGGGGCGGCTACTTGACTGAGGTGGAAAAAAAGGTTACAATTATTCCGTTACTATTCTATTAGAGCGAGATGGAAAATATGCAAAAAGATGCTTTGGAGAAAACCTGTTATGTGGGCGGAGCGGGCGCCTTCGGCGTATTCATCCGCTGGCTGCAGACACAGGTGGCCTATAACGACGAGGGACTGCCGGATGCGAGCTTTTTCAACTTCCTTGTGCCGCTGTCCATCGCGGCGGCGGGGGTTTTGTTCTTCGTCTTTGTCCGCCGCTGGAAAGCTGCGCGCTATTATCTGCCCGGGGCCTTCGGCAAGGCGCTGGAAAACGACGGCCTGCTCTATTCCGTCCTGCGGTATTTCTGCGGCGCGCTGATGGCCCTCGGAGCGATCTGGCTGTTTGCCTCCTGCGAGGCTGACCGGAACGTGGGCTTTTACCGGGTGCTTGCCGGGCTGGGACTGCTGTCCGGCGTTTCGTTCCCCTTCGTCCTGGGGGAGGCGAACATGGACGAGCCGCGGCGCAAATGGGTCTGCGTCGCCTCTCTCGCGCCGATGCTGCTCTATGCCTTCTGGCTGGTCACCTGCTATAAAGTCAACTCCATCAACGGGGTGCTCTGGCACTATGCCATCGAGGTGATCGCCTGCTGCGTGATCCTGGTGGCCTTCTTCCGCGTGGCGGGCTTTGTCTACTCCGCTTCGGACGCCTGGAACAGCTTGTTCTTCTGCATGTTCGGCGCCTTCCTGGCGATCGTCAGCCTGGCGGACGGCCGCTATATGGGCCAGCAGCTGATGCTGCTCGCCTCGGCGCTGATGCTGATGCTCTATAATTGGATCATGATCAAAAACCTGCGCCGCCGCAAGGCTGAGCCGATCGCGGAGGCCGCGGTGGAGGAGGGCGGCTTTGAGCGGATTTGACGGAGAAAGGACGGGCATTCTGTTCGTCTGCTGGGGCAATATCTGCCGCAGCCCGGCCGCGGCGTATCTCTTCGCTTCCCTGGCGCGGGAAAAAGGAATGGAGAACCGCTTTGTCGTGGACTCCGCCGGCGTCAGCGACGAGGAGGAGGGAAACGGCGTCTATCCGCCGATGCGCCGGGAGCTGGAGAAAAAGGGGATCGACTGCTCCGCCCATCGGGCGCGGCGGCTGAGAGAGGGCGACTATGACGCCTTTGATCTGCTCGTGTGCATGGACGAGCTGACGATCGCGCGGACGCGCCGCTTCTTTGGCGGCGATCCGAAGAACAAGGTCAAAAACCTGCTGGACTTCACCGGGCAGAAGGGGGCGGAGATCGCCGACCCCTGGTACACCCGGGAATTTGGGCAGGCCATGGATCAGATCGAGACGGGCTGCGCCGCGCTGCTGGACGCGCTTGCGGGGGAGGACGTGATGACCGTCGACCTCTCCGCCTGCCGCGACCGGGAGGGGATCTACGCCGTGCTGCGGGAGAAGATGGACTGGAAGGACTGGTACGGCAGCAACCTGGACGCCCTGTGGGATGTGCTGACGGGGCTGGAGCACAGGGGAGAGCGCTTCCGTCTGATCCTTCCGCCGGAGGAGAGCGAGATCGCGTCCTATGCCAAGCTGGTGAGAGAAACCTTCCGGGAGGCCGGAGCTCTGGAAGAAGAATGAAGAATAAGAAAAAACCGGGCTGTGAAAAACAGTCCGGTTTTTTCAGGCTTTTTTCAGGCGATCCGATCACGCTTCGCCGTCGTCCTCCAGCGCGGAGAGGGAATCCGCCAGCTGCCCCAGCTTTTCCGACAGATCCTCCGGCAGCGGGAGGTCCTTTGCCGCCTCGTCGTCACCGAGCGAACAGAGAAAACGCTGCCATTCGCGGTCCAGCAGCCCCACGGCCTCCACGGCCTGGGCGCGGAGGGCCTGGTAGACGGCCTGTACGCTTTGGACGGCATTGTGCTCACACGCATCGCTCTCGGCAAGGATCGCATCGCGCCTTGCCTCGGCGTCCGCCACAAGAGCGTCGGCGCGCTCCCTTGCCTCGGCCACGATCCGCTCCGCCTTCTCCTGGGCGGCGGAGATCAGCGCATCGGCCGATTCCACCGACTCGGCGGTCATGGCCTCGGCCTTGTCGCGCGCCTCCCCGATCAGCTGCTGGGAGATCGTCTTGGCAGAGAGGATCGCGTCGCCGATCTCCTCCCGCCCGAGTGACAGCGCCTCCAGCCGCTCGCGCAGCGTCTCGTTGCTTTGCGCCAGCACGTTCTTCTCCTGCGTCAGAGCAGCCTCCCGGCGGCAGAAGGCCTCGACCACGTCCTCCACCTTCGCGGCATTATAGTATTTTTTCTTTGCGATCTCCAGCCCGAGCGAGGCGAGATACGCCCGATCCAGCGCCATATATGCACACCGCCTTTATTAACATTGGTATGGAAGAAGTATAGCAGATGGCACAGCGTTTCGCAAGGCGAAAAAGGCGCAGAGGAAAATGCGCGGGAGGTCTGGTTATTTTCGCACAATTCTGATATAGTAATAAAACACAGAATCTTCTACTTGCCGCGGAGGAAGGCTTTGCCCGATCCGCGCATTCAGGCTTCTTGATGCAGAAGGAGGCACAGCATATGGAAAACAATCGCCCCGAGGGCAGAAAAAGACGTGTGGAAGGCACCGGCAGCGGTCTCAACCGCCGCGGCGAAGGGCTGAACACCGGCCCGGTGGGCAGCGGGAACGGCTTTTCGCCGCGAAAAGGAAATCAGCCGTTCAAAGAGACAGGCGGCGGCGGGAATTACCGCGGCAGGCGCGGCGGCGGTGGCGGGATCGGCATCATCGTCGTGGTGCTGCTCCTGCTGCTCTTCGGCGGCCGCGGAACGCTCGGCAGCCTTTTCGGCGGCACGGGCTTTGAAATGCCCGGCGGCGAGAGCTCGCAGATCGTCAGCGTTACGCCCTCTCCGAAGCCCTCCGCCACGGTCCAGCAGCCCTCCGCGCTCTCCGGCATCACCGAGCAGCTGCTGCAGGGCATCAGCTCCGCCTCCGCCCAGTCCGACTGGGCCGAGCCGGCCAATGTCCAGAACCTGAGCAGCACGGTGGCCTCCGGCGCGCGGGAGAAGTTCACGACGATCCGGGGCAGAGGCCGGGACGAGGTCACGATCATGGTCTACATGTGCGGCACCGACCTGGAGGCCAAGGGCGGCATGGCCACCAAGGACCTGCTGGAGATGACCCGCGCCAACATCGGCGACAAGGTGAATCTCATCGTCTACACCGGCGGCTGCACGCGCTGGAACAACAACGTGATCAGCGCGCGCACCAACCAGATCTACCAGGTGGTCAGCGGCAACCTGAAGGTGTTGGATTCCAACGCCGGCAGCGTTTCCATGACCGACCCGGACACGCTTGCAGGCTTCATCTCCTATTGCGCGAAGAACTTTGCGGCCGACCGCTATGAGCTGATCCTCTGGGACCACGGCGGCGGTTCGGTCAGCGGCTACGGCTATGACCAGAAGTTCTCCTCCTCCGGCTCCATGAGCCTGGCGGGCATCCAGCAGGCGCTGGACAAGGGCGGCGTCAAGTTTGACTTTATCGGCTTTGACGCCTGCCTGATGGGCACGCTGGAAAACGGCCTGATGCTCTCCGACCGGGCGGACTACCTGATCGCCTCCGAGGAGACCGAGCCCGGTACGGGCTGGTACTATACCAACTGGCTGACCAAGCTCTCCCAGAACACCTCCATGCCGACGGTGGAGCTGGGCCGGCTGATCGTGGACGATTTCGTCAGCGCCTGCGCCCAGGGCACGCCGGGCCAGTCCGCCACGCTCTCGGTGGTCGACCTGGCAGAGCTGTCCTACACCGTGCCCCCGGCCTTCAAGGCCTTTTCCGAGTCCATCAGCGGCATGATCGCGGAGGATCAATACAGCCGCATCTCCTCCGCGCGCAGCAGCACGCGTGAGTTTGCGCGCTCCACCGCCATCGACCAGATCGACCTGGTGCATTTCGCCGGCAACATCGGCAACGCCGAGGGCAAAGCGCTCTCCCAGGCGCTGCTGGGGGCGGTGAAGTACAACCGCACCTCGTCGAATATGAACAACTCCTACGGCATTTCGATCTATTTCCCCTACCGCAAGCTCTCCAACGTCGACAAGGCCATCCGCACCTACAGCGCCATCGGCCTGGATGACAGCTATTCCCAGTGCATCCGCGACTTTGCCTCGCTGGAGAGCTCCGGCCAGATCGCCACGGGCGGCAGCACCAGCCCCTACGCCTCCCTCTTCGGAGATCTGAGCCAGTACGGTCTGAGCGGTGCCTACGGCAACGCGTACGGCGCCTCTTCCCCCTATGGTGGCTCGTCCGGCGCTTCCTCGTCCTACGGCTCCATGGACAGCACCGAGCTGATCGGCTCGCTGCTGGAAGCCTTTCTGAGCGGCGGCTCGTCCGGCGCCTCGAGCGGTTACGGCAGCGCGGGCGGCTCTTCGCCCTACGGCAGCATGGACTTCTTCTTCGGCCGCTCCATGAGCACCGAGGACACGGCCGGCTACATCGCGGACAACCTCTTCGATCCCGCCGCCCTGGTCTGGACGGAGAACGCCGCGGGCGAGCGGGTGCTCTCGCTCGGCGAGGAGCAGTGGGCCCTTGTTACAGAGCTTGATCTGAACCTGTTTTACGACGACGGCGAGGGCTATCTGGACCTGGGCCTCGACAATGTCTATGAATTTGACGAAAACGGCTTTCTGCTTGCCCCGACCGAGCGGATCTGGGTGGCGATCAACGGGCAGACCGTGCCCTATTACCACGAATATACCACCGGCAGGGGAGCGGAGCGTGTCGACACCGGCTATGTCCCCGTGCTGCTCAACGGCGAGCGGGCCGAGCTGCTGATCGCCTTCGACGCCGAGGGCCGCGGCTCCGTCACAGGCGCCCGCTATGTCTACCCGGACGGCGAGACAGACACCGTCGCCAAGAATCTCGAGACGCTCGAGCTAGGCGACACCCTTGACTTCATCTGTGACTACTACCGCTATGACGGCACTTACGACAACAGTTACCTGCTGGGGGATCAGCAGGTGGTGGACGGAGAGCTGAAGGTCACCGACAGCTATCTCCCGGAGGGCGAGGTGCTGATGACCTACCGCATCACCGACCTGTACCAGCAGCATTACTGGACGCTGCCGATCGAGGGATAAGCCATGATCATCTCCCTTCTGTTCGGCTATCTGTTTTCCGACCCCAAGTTCCTGCTGATCGTTGCGGCGGTCATCCCGGCGCTGGTGCTGCTCATCTATGTCTACCGCAGGGACCGCATCGAAAAGGAGCCGGGCTCGCTGCTGCTGAGCCTGGTGCTCTGGGGCATCGTGTCCACCTTCCTCGCCGTCATCAGCGAGAGCATCGGCGCGGTGCTGCTGGCCTATTTCCTCCCGGGCGGCGAGAACAACCGGGCCTATGCCTTCTGGATGTTTTTCGTGACCGTCGGCTTGTCGGAAGAGGGCTTCAAGTACCTGATCCTGAAGTGGCGCACCTGGCGCTCGCCGTATTTCAACTGCCGCTTTGACGGCGTGGTGTACGCGGTTTTCGTCTCGCTGGGCTTCGCGCTGTGGGAGAATATCGGCTATGTGACGACCTACGGTCTGGGCGCGGCCATGACGCGCGCGGTCACGGCGGTGCCCGGCCACGCCAGCTTCGGCGTGTTCATGGGCGCGTGCTACGGCCTGGCCCGGCAGCGGGAGAACGAGGGACAAAGGGACCTCGGCGCCGTGTGGCGCGCCCTTGCGGTGCTGCTGCCGGCGGCGATCCACGGCTGTTATGACTATATCGCCGTGAGCGAGAGCACAGACGACACCGTGAGCTTTCTGATCTTTGTCGCGCTGGTGTTCCTCTCGGCCTTCGTGCTGATCCGGCTCCTGTCGCGGCGGGACCGGTTTATTTGAATGAAAAAAGAACAACACGGCGGATCCGATCCGGATCCGCCGTGTTGTTCTTTCTCTTTGCGATCAAGCCTTGAATGAGATCTTCAGGCTTTCGAGGATCGTGCGGAGATCCTCGCCCCCGGCAAGCTCCTCCACCGTCTTGTCGCAGCCCTCGGCCTTCAAGAGCGTCAGCAGCAGATAGCTGTAATCATCCACCGGCAGGCAGAAGCACACGCTGTCGCCCTCGCGGTAGCGGAAGCCCTCGAGTTCGCCGAAGCGCACGCGGCCAAAGCCGGCGTATTTCTGCTCCGCCGCCTGGGTGATCAGCGCGAAGTCCTCACCCTTGTAGAAGGAAGCATACTCCAGCTGGAACGAAAACTCCTCGCCGGAAACGATGGCCACATGCGAATCGCTGGAATAGGTCAAAAAGTCCTCGCCGATCACGTCAAAGCCGAAGCGCAGCGCGTCATAATCCAGCTTAACCTCCACCGTGCGGGCATCCTTGAAGCCGGAGACAAAGCTGTACTCGCCCGTCTTCATCATCGTTTCCTTTGGCGCGGCTTTTTTCGCAGCACGCTCGCCGCTCTTCGGCGCGCTCTCGCCGCCCTTCTTTTTTGTCAGCAGCACGGCGGCCGCGGCGGCGCCGGCGGCCAGCACGCCGAGGGGAGCGATCACTTTCCATTTGCTCATGGTCATTCCTCCGTTCGATTGAGTAACTATACTATATCATGCCGTCAGAGAAATGGCAACTCAGCTCTGCGGCGGCGTGGGCGTCTGAGCCTCTGCCTTCTTCGCGCGCCTTGCCGCGCGGCCGCGGCGGATGCGGCGGACGAGCAGAACGATCAGAAACACCACGACTGCCAGCACCACCAGCGCGGGCAGCGCCTCAAGCAGCCAGAGCAGCAGGTCGCTGAAGAACTCCCCGATGCCTTTCAGACCGCGGGAGAAGGCCGATACCAGCCGCTGGCCGAAGCTGAGCCGGGCCTCGGGGGTGTATTCCTGGACCTCGGAGATGGTCAGCGAGATCGTGCTGTAGCTGACCTGGCGGTCCCAGTTCGTCAGCGAGGACTGCAGACTTTCGATGTGATAGCGTACGTCGGTGAGATAGTCCTGGATCTCCAGCAGCTCGGTGACGGTCTCGGCCTTCTCCATCATCTCCAGCAGGCTCTGCTCCTGGGTACGGTAGGCGTTGAGGCGCGCCTGCACGTCATAGTACTGGCTGGTGATGTTTTCCGTGTAGGTGTTGCTGTAGGGGACGTTGCCCAGGGTGGAGAGACTGTTCATAAGGGTGGCAAAATCGCGGCTCGGGATGCGGATACGGTAGTCCGCGCTGCGGGTCGAGCTGTAGCCGCGGGAGGATGAATAGTAGTTGTTGCCGCTGATGCTGCTGGATTCCACAAAGCCGCCGTAGGAGGCGATCAGCGCGTCGAGCTTCTCGATGGTCTCGTCAAAGGCGGTGGTCTCAACGGTGGCGTTGGCGGAATAGATGATCTTTTCCACGGCAATGTCCCCCGCGGACGGCGCCGCGGACGGAGCAGACTCCGCCTCTGCGGGCGCGGCGGTGGCGTTGGCGGAGAAGCCGCCGTATGCTGCCTCCTCGGCGGCCATGGGCGCTTCCATCTCAAGGTCATAGGCGGCGGAATCGTAGGTGGCGTAGTCCTCCTTCGGCGCGGCGACGGCATAGCCGCTGTTCTGCCCCCGGGCGGCGCTGCTGCCGCAGGCGCAGAGCGAGAAGAGCATCAAGACGGCAAGCGTCAGGGCGCAGAGCTTTTTCATTTTCATGTTCGTTTCCTCCCTATAAAGCATCTTTTTTGCCTTTCGTTTCTTACAGACGGAGCGGAAAGAAAAAAGTTCCCGCTACGGAGAAGGATTCTGTTTTTTCCCGGTTCTGCCGGGGAGAAGCCCTCCCCGTCCAGTATCGCACGGCGGGATGCTTTTCGCAAGAGAAAAGGCGGGAAAAAACAAAAACCGATCCCCCTGCACGCGGCGGGGGGATCGGAAAAGGG
>CAMHER010000030.1 GCA_946184215.1 uncultured Clostridia bacterium
AAGGGAACGCAAATAACCGTCTGCGCCCGGAGAAGTTCCTGAGGAAGCGCTTTCGGACGGGAGTTCGATTCTCCCCATCTCCACCAAAAAGAAAAAGTCGCGTCAGCGGCTTTTTCTTTTTGTACTTTTCTCTGTTCTCTCTTCGTTCTTCACTCTTCTCCCAGTTCTCCTCTGCGACTTTTTCCAGCTAAAAGAGAAGAGAGAAAAGAGAAGAGAATCGGCAGCTTTGTTCCGCAAAGCATAGATTTTATTGAATTTCTCTTGTATAATCCAAGTATATGGAGGTGAACGTATGGAAGGTCCATTACTCGATAAATCGCTCGAATTTGCATCGCGGGTCGTTTTGTTTTACGAAGAGTTTTCAAAGAGCAAAAATGACACAACGATTGCCAAACAGCTTCTTCGTTCCGCAACATCTATTGGAGCAAACATAAATGAAGCCGTTTACGGCAATAGCAAGGCAGATTTTATTGCCAAACTCCATATCTCACTTAAGGAAACCGGCGAGAGTATTTATTGGTTGACGCTATTGAAGCGTACGAAGCTGATAGATTACGGTTTTGATCAGCTGCTGTCTCTTGCGGAAGAGATCAAGCGCATGCTGATCGCTTCCCTCAAAACTGCAAAAGGTGAAAAACAATGAAGGCAAGTGATTTGTATTTTTCGGGGATACTCCATATCTCTGTTCATTTGCTCGGTATAAGTCAATTATACATAAGTGAAGAAAAGATTAAAAACGTTTTAACGTGGTTTCATAAAACAGACCTTTCTAATTTTGCCCCGCTGCCTGTGCATGATTTCGGGAATGGGCGTTTGACCTTAACCGATGGGCATACCCGGGCATATGTTGCCTATCAATCCGGAATAAGCGAAATACCTGTCATATATGATCATGATGATATCATTACATGCGACGAAGGTATGAAGCTGTATCAGAATGATATCGTCTGGTGTGACAGATTTAACCTCAAGTCGGTTTGCGATCTTACAGGAAGAATTGTTAGTAGTGCCGATTATAAAAGATTATGGGAAGACCGGTGTGACGTCGGGTATAATCTGATAATCAACTCTTCTGAGCGGGAAAAGTCCTTATGGTCGCAATTACATTCCGATCTGTTCCTGTTCGGCGTCAGCGAAGACAAAAAGAGACTGTTTTATGAAAACAGTGCCGGGGATGTATTTGTTTTTGAGGCGGAATGATTTCCGATAGTTCGAATCCATCTGTCAAAAACGCATATCCGTCTTTTTCGTACTCCATAGACACGTCGTCGCGGACTGCAGTTCGTTCGCGACGACTTTTTTATGCCTCGCAGTTCCCGAGCATTTTTCAGCCGTATTATGCTCCAAATGCCGCCGCGGTGCTTTCTTCCGCAGCGGCATTTTTCGCTTTTGGGGCTCTTGTATGCTCTCTCCTGTCCGGGTAATCGTTCAATTTGTATCCGTGTTCTTCGTACAGGTCATTCATTCATTTATTGATTGCTTCCGGCAGCGGTTCGGTATAGAGCGCCTGCTTTTTTGCCTTTCGCGCAAACCCAATTAAGAAGAACACCAGTACGATGTCCAGGACGGCTAAATGGAGCGCGACGATCGCCAGATTGTCATTGATTGCAATAAACTCCTCGCTCAGGGAAAAATCGTAGAGGCCATGCATCAGCCACGAAAGCAAAAAACCTGTCCACTTCAGGGCCGGTTTTTCGCTTTTACTGCCTTTGCCGTAGAAATACCCTGTGAGAAAACCGTATCCAGCATGGGGAACACAAACACCCCGGACCAACACGACCGGAACACTGGCGTCGATCGCATAGACGACGCTCTCCAGCATACCGAATCCAAGCCCGATAATCGTCATCAATACCGCTGTATCCAGCCAGGAATACGCATAATCCGTCTTTTTCAGTATGCGCGTAAAGCCCCAATATTTTGCCGCTTCCTCCATCAGTGCCAATACAATGAACTTATACAGCGCCTGATACAAAAGCGGGTTTGTATTATGGAGCCCTGTCAGCCGGAGAATGAAATAGCTGGACCCGGAAAGCAGAAGAATCGGCACCATACATTTTGCGCCTTGCCACAGCGTTTGATTGCAGAGCTTTTTATACGCATCCTCCTTTTTCAGGCAATTCCGGAGCCACAGAAGAAGGGAAATTGACGGAACAAAGCTTACAACACAGGCCAATAAAAACAAAATCATGGGCAGCTCCTCTCTCAAGGAAGATCCCCGCAAGGATCCCCGCGAAGATTATCGTCTTCAGTCCTCGTCATGAAATCATGATTATTATACCATTCTTCTCCCTGCCGGTCTACGTCCGAGCGGATGTAAATTGATTGTTTTTTCAAGACGGTTAGTTTACATAACTATAACTCCGGGCTGAAAACGGACGCTGCCCACGGCAAGTGAACACCACGCCGGCCGGAGCTGACGCCCTGAAAGCCTATCAAAATAGGTGTGGTTCCAAAAATAAAGGCACCGTCCATCGGACGGTGCCTTATTGGTATGTATGTGTTTTTTCCTTTTTGATCGCTCAGACGTGTCCGTTCTGATACAGTCCGCCGAACTGCATGGCCTCCATGATACGGTAGCGGTCCATCTGCAGATGTTTTTTCATGGTCAGCGCTTCTTCGATCGGGATTTCGACGATGCCGCCCTCCTGCGTACCGATGATGCAGTTGCCGCGTCCCTCGACCATGGCGTTGACAGCGTAGTAGCCCATGCGGGTCGCGGTCTCACGGTCACGGGCGGTGGGCGAGCCGCCGCGCTGAATATGGCCCAGAACGGTCACGCGCGGCTCCATGCCGAGTTCGTCGTGGATCCGCTTGCCGATGTCGACGGCGCTGCCCGCGCCCTCAGCCACGACGATCATAAAATGGGTGTTGCCCGCAAGGCGGGAATCCTGAATACGCTCCACGACGTCCTTTTGGAAATCGGTCTCATGCTCCGGCACCAGAACGGCCGTAGCGCCGACAGAAATGCCGACATACAGTGCCAGGAAGCCCGCATTGCGGCCCATAACCTCGACGACCGAGCAGCGCTCGTGGGACTGCATCGTATCGCGCAGGCGGTCGATGCACTCGATGGCGGTGTTGCAGGCCGTGTCGAAGCCGATCGTGTAATTTGTGCAGCCCACGTCGTTGTCGATCGTGGCCGGGACGCCAACGACCGGGACGCCGAGTCGGGAAAGCTCCAGCGCGCCGCGGAAGGTGCCGTCGCCGCCGATGGCGACAATGCCGTCAAGGCCAAGCATTTTGCAGGTGGCGACGGCTTTTTGCCGTCCCTTTTCCGTCATGAAATCCTCGCTGCGTGCGGTATAGAGCATCGTGCCGCCGCGCGAGAGGATATGCCCGACGCTCTCACGCGTCAGCGGGACGAAATCGCTGGTGATCAGTCCCTGCCAGCCGCGGCGAATACCGACGCACTCCACTCCGTTTGCCAGGGACGTACGGACTACGGCGCGGACGGCCGCATTCATGCCCGGCGCGTCGCCGCCGCTTGTCAGAACGCCGATGCGTTTGATTTTACTCATGTTCTTATCCCCCGTATCTGTCAGTTTGGAAGAAAGGAAAAACTCTGTAGAATATTCTATCAGAACAGAAAATGAAAATCAATTCTGTATTTCTCTTTCCTGCTCCTGATCCGCGGGCGATTGATTTCCCCCTCTGGGCGTGATAAACTGAAAAAAAGTCTTTTTGTGAGGAAGCACAGATGTCGAACGTTTTTCCCCGCGTCTCCTTCCGCGGCAGCTTTCGCAGCTACCAGCAGGAGATCCTGGACGAAGCCGAGCGGTATATTGCAGACGGACATCTTCATATCGTCGCCGCGCCGGGCAGCGGCAAGACCGTTTTGGGGCTGGAGCTGATCCGGCGTGTCGGGAAGCCGACGCTGATCCTCTCTCCTACTGTCACGGTACGGGATCAGTGGGGTGAGCGCTTTGCCGAACTGTTTCTTCCGGACGGGGAAGCTCTTTCGGACTATGTCGGCAATGAGCTTGGCGGATGCAAGCCGATCTGCTCGATCACCTATCAGGCGCTTCACGCCGCCTCGCACCCCGACGAAAGCGGCGCTCCTCGCTGGGCCGCGCTCATTCGCCAGATGGGGATCGGGACCGTCTGTCTCGACGAGGCGCACCATCTGCGCAGCGAGTGGCAGCGCTCGCTTGAGGCCCTGCTTGACGCGCTCGGAGACGACGTGACCGTTATAGCTCTGACCGCTACGCCGCCTTATGACAGCACAGCGGCTGAGTGGGAGCGCTACCTGCGCGTCTGCGGGCCCATCGACGCCGAGATCTTTGTGCCGGAGCTGGTTAAGCGCAAAACGCTCTGTCCCCATCAGGACTATATTTATTTCAGCTATCCCACCGAGGGCGAGAGCGACATGCTCGAGCACTATGCCCAGCGGGCTGACGCCGCTCTTCAGGCTCTGCAGCGGGAGGGGCTGCTTGCGCGTGCCGTGCAGGTTCTTGAACGCGGCGAGGACGGCGCGCGGGAATCGCTCTGGGAGAATGCTGACGACTATGTCGCTCTTCTCTCGCTTGCCGACGCATTCGGCGTTGCGCTTTCCAAGGAGACCGTCAGGCTTCTGCTCCCCTCCTCTCACCTCCCTGTCTGCCGCGAGGAGGTGGCGGAGCGCGCGCTCGGCTTTGTATCCTCGCGGGGCGATCTCTTCGGTGCCGAGCTCTCCGGACGCGTAAAACAGATCCTTGAGGAAGCAGGGCTCTGTCAGGGCGGCACACTGTCCCTTACGGCGGACAGCTCCCTGCAGCGAAAAATGCTTTCCTCACTTGGAAAGCTTGACAGCATTGCCCGCATTGCAGAAAGTGAGATCGCTTCCTGCGCTCGCGGCTTGCGGATGCTGATTCTGACCGACCACATCCGGCAGAAGCTTCTTGGCCTTATCAACACCGACGCGCCGCTCAGCGCCATGGGCGCCGTGCCGATCTTTGAAACGGTTCGCCGCGTCTGTCCCTACGAGATACGCCTTGCGCTTCTGACAGGGACGCTCGTTATCGTTCCGAACGCCGCGCTGGGAGATCTGCTTTCCCTTGCCGCCGAGCGCGGAATCTCTTGCGGCGTCTCCCCTTTGGGGGAAAGCCGCTATAGTGTTCTGACCGCTCAGGGCGGCAGCCGGGACGCTGTGGCGCTGCTGACCGCCGCCTTTGAGCGCGGCATCCTGCATATCCTTGTAGGAACCAAGGCCCTGCTCGGCGAAGGATGGGACTCTCCGTGTGTCAATACCCTTGTGCTGGCAAGCTTTATCGGAAGCTTTATGAGCTCCAACCAGATGCGCGGCCGTGCTATCCGCATCGACCGCAGCGACCCGAAAAAGGCCGCCAACATCTGGCATCTGGTCACGCTGCTACCTCCGGAACGAAAGCTGTCTTTTCTCTGTTCCGATGACGAGCGCCCGCTGGGCGAGGACTATGCGCTGCTGAGACGCCGCTTTGCCTGCTTTATGGCTCCGTCCTATGACGGCAAACGCATCGAAAGCGGGATCGAACGCATCGACCTTCTCCGCCCGCCCTATACCCGTGAGCGGATCGCAGCCATCAACGCGGACATGCTGGCTCGTTCCGCCGACCGGCGCGGCATGGCCGAAAGCTGGGAGCATGCTCTCGCCGATCACGCGGAGGCAAAAGTACGGGAAACGGTGCGCTCCGCCCGGTCGATCCGTCCCCGGGCCTATTCGGCCGGAGCGGGCGGCGCCGCGGCGCTGCACGGCGTGCTGGCTGCAGCGGCGGGCGCGGTATGCCTGGCCTCGCCGCCTGTCGCGGCCTATTGTGTGCTGCTGCCGCTGATGGGCTATTCCGCCTTTTCGATGGTCGGCGATCTGCGCCGCAGCCTTGGCAACGCCTCGGCGGAAAAGAGCGTCCGGCGTCTCGGCGAGGCGCTGCTGCGGACGCTTCGCCTGACCCGGCAGATCGAATCGCAGAACGCTGCGGTCTGTGTGGAAAAGCGCGGCGACGGTGTGGAGTGTGCCATAGAAAACGCAAGCGAGCGTGAAAAGTCGCTGTTTGCCGAGGCGATGGGCGAGCTGCTCTCCCCTATCGACAATCCGCGTTATCTGCTCATCCGCCTGCTGCCTTTGTTTGGCTTTTCACGGCGTCTGGTCGCGCAGAGCTATGCATGTCCCACACTGCTCGGTGCAAAAAAAGAGACGGCGGAGCTGTTTCGAAAGGAGCTGGAAAAGAGCGGCGACGGCTTTGAGCTTGTCTACACACGCTCGCCGGAGGGGCGCAGGCTTCTGCTCTCCTGCCGCCTTGCTGCCAACGAAGGACGCGAACAGGCCAAAGTCACCCGGGCACGCTCCCTTGGCGGGAAATAGTCCGCGGCACACTTGCCCTGAAACAGAAACTGTGGTATGGTACGGAAAGAAAGCTTGTACCATACCATTTTTTTAAGAGGTTTTCAGGATGGAATATCGGATCGAACATGACTCTCTCGGTGAAATGAAGGTCCCGGCCGACAGGCTGTGGGGCGCGCAGACGCAGCGCAGCCTGGAGAATTTTCCGATCGGAAACGACCGCATGCCGATCGAGATCATTCGCGCCTTCGCCGTGCTGAAAAAGGCTGCGGCGCTGGCAAACCGCGATCTCGGAAAGCTGGATGAGCGGCGCTGCGCGCTAATCGCCGCGGTCTGCGACGAGATTCTCGGCGGAAGACTGGACGGGGAATTCCCGCTCTCCGTCTGGCAGACGGGCAGCGGCACCCAGACGAATATGAACGTCAACGAGGTCATTGCAAACCGCGGCAACGCGATCGTCGGCGAAGCGCTGCTGCACCCGAACGACACGGTCAACATGTCGCAGAGCTCGAACGACACCTTCCCCACGGCGATGCATATCGCGGCCATGTGCGCCGTCCACGCCTCACTTCTGCCGGCGGTCGACGCCTGCATGGAGGTCTTAAAGCGCCTGGAGGCGGAAAACGAGGACGTGATCAAAATCGGGCGGACGCATCTGCAGGACGCCACGCCCCTGCGTTTTTCCCAGGAAATCAGCGGCTGGCGCGGCATGCTGGAGAGCACGAGAGAAGAAATCCAGCTCTCCTCCGCCTCTCTCTCCGCTCTGGCACTGGGCGGCACGGCGGTCGGTACGGGTCTGAATGCGCCCGAAGGCTTTGCTTCTCTCTCCGCGCGCTATGTTTCGGAGCTGACCGGGTATCGCTTTGTCAGCGACCCGAACAAGTTTCGCGCGCTGACAAGCAAGGACGCGCTGGTGTTCTCCCACGGAGCGCTCAAGGCGCTCGCCGCGTGCATGATGAAGATCGCAAACGACGTGCGCTGGCTTGCCTCCGGCCCCCGCTGCGGCATCGGAGAAATCAAGATCCCGGAGAACGAGCCCGGCTCGTCGATCATGCCGGGAAAGGTCAACCCCACCCAGTGCGAGTCTGTCACGATGGTGGCCGTGCAGGTCATGGCCAACGACACCGCGATCGGCCTTGCCGCCTCGCAGGGCAATTTTGAGCTGAACGTTTTTATGCCGGTGCTGATCTATAACTATCTCCACTCCGTTCGGCTGCTTTCCGATTCGATCCGCTCCTTTACCGTGCGCTGCCTTGCCGGGCTGAAGGCCAATCCTGCGCGCATGAAGGAAAACCTTGACCGCTCGCTGATGCTGGTGACCTGTCTTTCCCCGCGCATCGGCTATGAGAACGCGGCAAAGGCCGCCAGGCTCGCCTATCTCGAGGACCTGACGCTGAAAGAGGCCGTGCTTCGCCTCGGTCTGCTTGATGAGGCGGAATTTGATGCGCTCGTCCGTCCGGAAAACATGGTCTGATACACATATCGCAAAGCCGCCCTGTGAGAATCACAGGGCGGCTTTATCATGCTTTCTTTTTCAGCAGCCAGAAGTGGTTTGCTCCGTCTGCCGTTTCCCCCATGCTGCAGGTCAAACTCCGCCTTTTGTTGGGGTTTCTGGCCAGCAGGATGCCGAGGATCGTGTTGCCAAACGCGGTATTGTAACGCTCCTTATCCTCCGTGACCTGGAAGAGGAGGGCATACTCCGCGCCGTCCTCCAATTCATCGAATTCATCAAAGAAGTCCTTCACATGCTCCCAGCTGTGTTTTTCATAGACGATTTCATAATTGGGATTGTGGAGCAGATCCAGATACTCCTCTTCCTCTTCGCCCGCCTCGCCGTCGCCAAATTCGACATATCCGATATCCTTCGGAGGATCCGCCGCCAGGTTGTCAAACAATTCTTCCACATTGCCGCAGATCGCGTCATACTGCTCCCTGCCGATGCCGAACTCCGCTGTCGGGTCGTAGCAGTTCATCGATTGCATGATTTTTTCCCGCACTTCGCTGATTTTTCTTTGAATTTCGTTCATCTCGCTTTGATATGACGCACGGATCATTCGTATCTCCCGCAGCCGCTCCTCCGTCTGTTCGATCTTTGCATCGAAAGCCCGGCATACCGTGCTGTTGTCCGCCTCGAGCAGCGGCCGGATCTCCTCGATCGTAAAGCCTGCTTTCTGCAGGTGTTTGATTTTCACAAACACGAGAGCCTGTTCTTCCTCATAATAGCGGTATCCGGTCCAGGAATCGACCTCCACGGGCTTTAGCAGCTCAACCTTATCGTAATAGCGCAGCGTCTGGGTCGAACAGCCGCAGAGCGCGGCGAACTGTTTGATCGTCATATCCTTCGCCTCCCTTCATGCGTATCGTAGCATTGAAGCGCACTGTAAGGTCAATAGCTTTTTTCAAAATAATACTTGAGGCACGCAAAGCGTGCCTCAAGTATATTACAGCAGGATAATGCCCGCCTTTTCACAGGCCTGCATGGTCTCCTCGCTCCAGATCGAGGCCTGCACCTCGCCGATGTGGATCTTGCCGAGCAGCAGCATGGAAAGGCGCGACTGGCCGATGCCGCCGCCGATCGTGAGCGGCAGCTCGCCGCGCAGCAGCATTTTGTGGTAGGGCAGCTCCCTGCGCTCGTCACAGCCGGCGGCGTGCAGCTGCTCGGACAGCGATTTGGGATCAACGCGGATGCCCATGGACGAGAGTTCCATCGCGCAGCCGAGCGGCTCGTACCAGAACAGCAAATCGCCGTTGAGCGCCCAGTCGTCATAGTCCGGCGCGCGGCCGTCGTGCGGCCTGCCGGAGCGCAGCGGCGCGCCGATGCCGATGATGAAGGCGGTGGGGTGCTCGCGCAGATAGGCGTTCTCCCGCTCCTTCGGTGTGAGAGCGGGGTAACGGTCCTCCAGCTCCTGTGCCGTGATGAAGCTCACGCGGCGCTCCAGTTTTCCCATGCCCTGCAGCTGGGGGTAAATGGCCTGCATCGTCTCCTGGGTGTCGCAGATGGCCGTGACGATGTCCATGACCGTGGATTTGAGATAGTCGATCTTTCGATCCTCGGGCAGGATGATCTTTTCCCAGTCCCACTGGTCGACATAGACCGAGTGGAGGTTGTCAAGCTCATCCTCGTCGCGGCGGACGGCGTCCATGTCGGCCACGATCCCCCGGCCGGGATAGAAGCCGTAGCGCTTGAGGGCAAGACGCTTCCACTTGGCCAGCGACTGGACGATCTCGGCCCGGTGCTCGGAGCGCAGGATGTCAAAGCTGACCGGACGCTCGTAGCCGTTGAGGTTGTCGTTCAGGCCGGAGGCCTCGTCGACAAAGAGCGGCGCGGACACGCGCTGGAGATTCAAAAGCGCGCAGAGCCGATCCTCAAAGAGACGCTTGAGCAGGCTGATCGCCTTTTGCGTATCATAGATGGAGAGATAGCTGACATAGCCCTCGGGGATGGTGAATTTCATGGGCGCTCACTTTCCTTCCTCGCACAGGATCTCGACGATCCGCTGGTAGACCTCCTCCGCCTCGCGGCGAAACTTCTTTTTCATTTTCTTCGCCTGCTCCTCGCCCGCGCACAGCAGGGAAAGCGAGATGATCTCCCCCTTGCCGTCGGACATGGCGAGGTTGACGCGGCAGCCGCTGCCGTCCGTCACGGTCTCGGCACGGATCATGGCCGCCCGGGCCAGGCGAGTTTCCACCGGCGCGATCAGCTTCAGCGCCTTGGCGCGTACGGAGTAAGGCAAGCTGCTCTCCACCGTCTCGGCGTTGCGGCGGCCCTTGTCGGTGATCGCGTACTCCTCGTCCTCCTCGGTGATATGGCCGGTGGCCATCAGGTCGCCGAGACAGTCGGAATAATCAAAATACCCCACGCCGTCGTCGCACTGCTGGCACAGCTCGTCCAGCGTGCCGCGATCCACCGGGGCGGGCAGTCGGCTTAAGATAAACAGGATGAGCAGCTTGATATCCAGCTTTTCATGAATAAAGCCGTGATGGTCCATTTCTCTCTCCTCCGTTTTCTTTTCTCTTCTTTTATAATAGTTTATTATACTAAAGACCGGCATTTTTTCAAGAGCAAAATGACACATACCGCCGCAAGGCGCATAAACTGTAATGAACTTTATCATCACAGGAGGTCGTATCATGCCGGACAAAGTTGTTCCCGGGCCGGTCGGAAATACCGCGAGCATCCGAGAGGCCGTTTCCATCAATACAAACAAGATCTTTGACTGCTGCCGCGATAAGGACTGCATCGACGAGCTGCGCGTCTACCCCACCCTCACCTCGCAGACCTATCTCGACAACGCCATCAGCATCCGTCCCAAGGCGGCGGAGCTTCTGTACACCAACGTCAATGTCGAGCCTGTGAGCTTCAACCGCGGCTATTATACCGTGGATTGTACGTACTTCTATCGCGTCACAGCCGAAACCTTCCCCGGCGGCCAGCTCTGCCGCGGCCTTGCGGTCTTTGACAAGCGCGTCATGCTGTTTGGAAGCGAGGGCAGCGTCAAAACCTTCAGCTCCGACAGCGAGCCCGCGATCGTCTCCCTTGACGATCAGCCCAAGGCCGTTGTCAGCGCCGTCGACCCGATCTGTCTGCACTGCGCGCTGGTCGATCCGGGCGAAACGCCGGGCAGCGACAATATCATCATCCCCCAGTTCATCCTTGACGCGATGGGCGAGGATCTTGTGACCGCCGACAACGTGCGGCGCTGGTACGTCACGATCGGTCAGTTTTCCATGGTGCGGCTTGAGCGCGAGACACAGCTGCTCATTCCCGCCTATGACTATTTCCTGCCGGATAAGGAGTGCCCCGGTACCAGCGAGGACGATCCCTGCGCGCTCTTCGGGCGCATCAGCTTCCCCGTCGACGAGTTTTTCCCGCCCGACAGCGTGGCCGAGAGCAGCGATTACAAGCAGTATAAATAAAGCAAAGCCCTCTCTGCTCAGAAAGCAGAGAGGGCTTTGTTTTCCATTTCAGTTAAAACTGTCCGTATTATTTCGGAACAAGGTCTCGATGCGCTCGCGCAGGGCGGCGTGCTCGGGGCGGCTGAGCTCCGGGTCGGCGGCGAGCAGGGCTTTTGCCTCCTCCTGCGCGGTCTTCAGCACCTGCGTGTCCGCGCCGAGATCCGCCACGTGCATCTCCGGCAGGCCGTGCTGCCGCGCGCCGAAGAAATCGCCCGGGCCGCGCAGACGCAGATCCTCCTCGGAGATCTCAAAGCCGTTGTTGGTTTTACTCATGATCGAGAGGCGGGCTTTTACCTCCTCGCCTTTGTTGTCGGAGACAAGGATGCACCAGCTCTTGTGCCGGCCGCGCCCGACACGGCCGCGCAGCTGATGGAGCTGGCTGAGACCGAAGCGCTCGGCGTTCTCGATGATCATCAGCGCGGCGTTCGGCACGTCCACGCCGACCTCGATGACCGTCGTCGCGACAAGGATATCCGTCTCGCCCCGGACAAAGGCGGCCATGACCGCGTCCTTGTCCCTGGGCTTCATGCGGCCGTGGACACAGCCGACGGACAGCTCCGGGAACTCCCTTGCGAGCTCCTTGGCGTGCTCCTCGGCGGATTTCAGTTTTTTCTCCCCGGGCGTCTCCTCGTCCTCGTCGTCCTCCACCTTCGGGCAGACGACAAAGACCTGCCGCCCCTCCCCGGCCAGCTTGCGGATAAAGCCGTTGAGCCGCGCGCGATAGCTCTCGTCCACGGCAAAGGTGTCCACCTTCTGCCGTCCGGGAGGCAGCTCGTCGATGATCGAGACGTCGAGATCGCCGTAGATCATCAGCGCCAGTGTGCGCGGGATCGGCGTGGCCGACATGACGAGCACATGCGGTTTTTCTCCTTTTCCGATCAGCGCCGAGCGCTGGCGTACGCCGAAGCGGTGCTGCTCGTCCGTGATGATCAGGCCGAGTCGCGTATATTCCACGTCCTCGCTGAACAGGGCGTGCGTCCCCACTACCAGATCGTATTCTCCCGCCGCGATCGCAGCCTTGGCCGTGCGCTTCTCCTTTGCGCTCATCGCCCCGGTCAGTTTGCCGACGCGCATCCCGAATGGCGCAAGCAAGCCGGAGAGCGTGGCAAAATGCTGCTCGGAGAGGATCTCCGTCGGCGCCATAAAGGCGCTGACAAAGCCGTTTTCCCGCGCCAGCCAGCAGAGAGCCGCCGCGACAAGGGTCTTGCCGCTGCCGACGTCGCCCTGGACAAGCCGGTTCATCACGAAGCCGCCCGTCATATCCTGCGCTGCTTCCTCGATGGCGCGCTTCTGCGCCCCGGTGGGCGTAAAGGGCAGGGCTGCGTAGAAGGAGGAAAAGTCCTTCGGCCGCATCGGGACGCCGCTCTCGCGCGTACGCTCGGCGCGCATCGTGCCAAGCGCGCAGGCCAGCACGAACAGCTCCTCGAACACCAGCCGCCGCCGGGCAATGGCGAGCGCGTCAAAGTCCGCGGGATAGTGGATGTTTTCAAAGGCATAGCGCGCCTGAGCAAGGCCGTTGCGCTCCCGAATCTCCACGGGCAGCAGATCGGGCAGCTTGTCGCCGCACGCGTCCAGCCCCTGGCGCACCGCGTCCCGGATCGTGCGCTGGTTCAGCGCCGCGTTCATCCGGTAGACCGGCAGGATGCAGCCCGTCACACCTCTGGGTTTGTCGTCTTTTTCATAGGCGGGGTTGACCATGCTGAGACGGCTGCCGCTGCGCTCGATCTTTCCGTAAAAGCACACGCTGTCACCGCGCGAGAAATAATCTTTTACATAATTTTGGTTAAAATATGTTATGTCAACCGATCCGCTCTCATCCACCGCCCGAAACTTCACCAACTCCATACCGCGCCGTACACGGACAAGGCGCGGCATGTCCGCGATCAGGGCGCGGATGCACACGCCCTCCCCCTCCGGCGCCGCTGCGATGGGGCAGAATTTTGTCCGATCCTCATAGCGCGAGGGAAAATAGGACACAAGATCATAGAGAGAAAAGACGCCGAGTTTTTCGAACGCCTGCGCCTTTTTCTCCCCTATTCCTTTGAGATACTGTACGGATGAAGATAACTCTGCCATGTTTTACTCGCTGTAGCTGACAGTGTAGTTGTCGTTGACAAGGGTAAAGTCCTCGATCAGGCCCTTGGTGCAGATGATGCGGTTGTCCTTGGTGATCAGCACCATGTCAAAGCCGCCGCCATCCGTCTTGCCATAGGTGCGCCAGTAGTTGAGCGACTGCACCTCGCCCAGCACGAACATGGCCGTGGACAGGCAGTCCGCCATTGTGCCGTCGGCGCAGATGATCGTCGCGGACAGCAGATTGTTGGACACCGGATAGCCGCTCTGCGGCTTGAGGATATGATGATACGTGTTTCCGGTGGTCACGTCGGTGAAATAGCGCTGATAGCTGCCGGAGGTGACGACGGCCGTCTCGCCTACATTCAGCACACCGACATAACCGTTGCCGGAGTTGTTCGGGTCGTCGATGCCGACGCGCCACTGCGTTCCGTCCGGCTTAAGGCCGAGCGTCTGCACGTTTCCGCCCAGGGAAATGACGCCGCTGGTCACGCCCGCAGCCTTCATCGCCTCAATGGCCTTGTCGGCGGCGCAGCCCTTGGCAACCGCGCCAAAGCTCATCTCGCCGTATTCCGGCATGGAGACGGTATAGGTCCCGGAGCTGGGAAAGCTCGTCAGCAGCACACGGTCAAAGCAAACCCGGGTGAGCTCGTCGAGGATCTCATAGTCATAGGGCACATAATACTTCTGGTCGATGAAGCCCCAAAGCTTCAAAAGCGGATAAACCGTCAGATCCAGCGCCCCCCCGCTTTGGCTGTAAACCTGCTTGGCAGCTGTCAGCATATCGGCAACCTGGCCGGGAACGACCACGTTTTCGCCGTTGGCATGGTTGATCGCCCACACCGTGCTGGCCGGGTTTTCGGGGTCAAGCATCGTGTCCATCGAGCGGATCACGCTCTCCGCTGCGGCAAGGCCGGCATCGCGGTTTTTGCCGTAAGCCACCAGGGTCATGGTCGTATCCATGGCAAAGAGGATCTGACTGCTCTCCTTCGTCTCGCCGCACGCGGCAAGCGGAAGCATCATCGCCGCGCACAAAAGCGCACAGACGATCCTCAAAAGCTTTTTCTTTCTTTTCATGTACACACTCCTCTTTTGGGGGAAGTTGTTTATCTATGCGGTCATCTTGACATTGACTTTGTTATTATAACATAGAAAAAAGAAAATGAAAACCGGTATTTACTTTGCCGCTTTTTTTTGCTATAATGCTTTGGCAACATGTAAATGCGGCTGTAGCTCAGCTGGATAGAGTGCCAGACTCCGACTCTGGTTGTCTATCATTGAAATTCGCTTTTTAGAAGAGTTTTAGCCGATATTTTGCAAAATGTTTGGTTTTTATCAACTTATTTGTAATTTTACATTTTTTCCATTTTTTAATGTCATGTTCTTAAGACGATAATCTAAACCAATTGTAGACATATGGGCTTCTTGAAATGTGTTATCAGTATATCTCATTAAAAAGCATGTTTTTCCTACAGATGAATCTCCAAGAAGTAATATCTTATATAAAAATTCTTTTTTTTCGGTCGTCATTATTTTTATAATTTTTTTTGTATAATTAATTATTTT
>CAMHER010000031.1 GCA_946184215.1 uncultured Clostridia bacterium
GTGCACAGCCTCAAGGATTCTGTTCATAGGCTCGACAAATGCCTCAATCAGCTCGCTTGAAGAGAGAGAGACTGTTTTGGGCAGCCCGTTAGTCAGACTTCTTCCCTTGACCTCTTCCAGCCCCACGTCCGGACGCTGGATCACGCAGCCGATGCTGCGTTTGATTTCTTCAGCAGTCCCGAGACCGATCAACATATTATGCTTGCGGCGGACATATTTTACGATTGCTTCATCAAAGCTGCCGCCGGCTGTCTTGATCGAATCACACTCCACAACGCCGCCAACGGAAACAACGGCTACCTCAGTCGTGCCGCCGCCGATGTCGATGATCATGTGTCCGTCGGGCTTTGAAATATCAATTCCCGCGCCAAGCGCCGTAGCAACTGCAGTTTCAAGAAGATACACCTTTCTGGCGCCGGCTTCGATCGCCGAGTCAATGACGGCACGTTCCTCGACACCGGAAATGCTGCTCGGCACGCAGGCCAGGACGCAGGGCTTGAAAAAACTGAAGGAAGTAATCCTGCCAATCAGCTCCCGCAGCATCTGCGCGCTCATCTCATAGTCTGAAATCACGCCTGCACTGACAGGGTGGATAGCAACAATGTTGGCCGGCGTCCGGCCAAGCATCTTCTGCGCATCCTGGCCAACCTTGAGAATTTTCCCGGTAAATTTATCTACTGCAACAACCGTAGGCTCGCGCAGGACGACGCCCTTCCCCTGCTCAAAAACCAGGGTTGAAGCTGTACCCATGTCGATTGCTATATCTTTCTCGAATATGACCATATTCCTTCACCTCGTTGTAATTATCCAGTAATCTGTTTTCTTTAATGGAACACGCTTCTGGCCACGGACACGGCACAGACCCGTTTCGCTCCGGCCGCTTTCAGGACGCGGGCACATTCGCTGATGGTCGCTCCTGTTGTCGCAATATCGTCAACAAGCAAAACGGTCTTCCCTTTTGCAAGATCGGGATCTGTCGGACGGTAAGCGCCGGAAACGTTTGTTTTTCTTTTCTCCGGAGACTTGATTCCGGATTGTGGCGGCGTATCCTTCTGCTTAACCAATAAGCGTGCACAAGGAATATCGGTGCGGGACGCGATCGCGTCAGCCAGCAGTCCAGCCTGATCATAGCCCCTCTTCCGCAGACGCTTATCGCTGAGCGGGACCCACGTGATGAGATCCGCATCAATCCCGTTCGTCTCAAGACAATCAAGCATTAGATCTGCGTATGCCTGAGAATATGTATACAATCCGCCAAACTTATAGCGGAGAAGCGAAGAGCGCACGTCATCCTTATAATAAAGAGGCGAAACACATGCTTCGATGTGACGGAACGTCTGTCTTTGCAGGGGAAGCGGAACACGCGGCAGCGTTTGCAGACAAGCGGCGCAGATACGCGTTTCGTGCTCTTTCAGGATTGCGCGGCAAAACGGGCAGCGCGGAGGAAACAGCAGATCCAGAAAACGCTCAATGAGACTTTTCACGTTTTGCTCTCCCTCTTTTGTCAGCCGTTTGCGTCATTTTAACCGCAGGTGCCGGTCATGTCAAGGACAGGCAGCCGATTCGATATTATTATACCACCAAATACTGTTTGCTTCAACCTGACCAGGCTGTGTTTTCCCAGGTGGCAGCTCTGCCCAGGCTGACATTCAACTATGTTTCTCACCCAAGAAAGGCAAAGATCTTTTCCCAATACGGAATCAACACGTCCGAGTCCGTCATATACAGCTCGTGCTTCATATCCGGAACACGATAGAGCTCACAGCCCTTTACACGTGAAGCAAAAAGATCCTGAGAAGCATTTTTTACCACCGTGTCGTTTCCGGCTTGGATCACCAGAACCGGAATCCTGATCTTTGCGGTTTCTTTTTTCGATGTAACGCGTCCGCAGGCTCTGACAGACTGCTTGCCCCAATTGATTGAGGGGTTCTGTGTCTGAAGGAACGGGTCGTTGAGTCTTTTCTTGTAGTAATAGTGGTAACGGCAGGCCGAGGAGTCGCAGCTGTTTTCAAAGTCAGGCTCCAGCGGGAAGGAATCGACCGGATCCAGCGATTCCTTTTTCTTTTCGCCGATTCCTTTCAGACTTGCCGCAACATACACGACGGGGACCGGGATTTTCCCGAAGCTCAGGCCCAGCATCGGAGAAGAAAGAACTGCTTTGTCGAAAAGCGTGGGGTAAGTCTCGATCGTCCAAGCGCCGATACATCCTCCCATGGAATGGCAATAGAGGTAAACCGGAAGCTCGCCCGCAGCAGGGATCACGAGCGTTTGCGTCAGATGATGGAGATCCTCAACATAATCGCTGAACTTTTCGACATGTACAACATAGGGATTCTGATTGTGGCGGTAGGAGCGGCCGTGGCCGCGATGATCCAATCCCCACACTTCATAACCGCTTTGCAGCATATAATAGACGGATTCCGTGAACTTACGCACAGATTCGGTAAAACCATGGCTGATAACGATCACGCCCTTGGGATCGTCCGCCTTGTAGTGCTCGAAATAGATCTTCTGCCCTTTTACACGTTCATCATAACCGGATTCCATCCGGGCGGAGACATAGGGCTCGACCACGTCATGCATCTGCTGTTCGTACTGTTCTTCTTTGATCCAAAGCATCTGAAGCATCCTCCTTTTTTATTGTTCCGATCCTTGCGAGGCGGAGATATGCTCTCTGCGCTGCAGGATATAATCGTACCAAGCCAGATATTCTTTGCCCAGGCGCGATACAAGCGCCCTGCCCTTTTCGCGCATCGCCCCGGAGAGAACGAGGCACTGCTGGGCAAGCTGATATTTCCGGGCCACACTCAGGCGGGCAAGTTCGTCGTCCGTATATTCTCCGATTGCTGCCATCTCCTGACGTGCTTTGAAGAAGCGCACAAAGGATTCTGCAGCGTCGCGTCCCACGATCGGGGCAAGAAGGGAGAAATCGTTTTGAGAGCTGTCCAGAGCTTTGGAAACCATCTCCCAACGGCGTGGATCCGCATTGCCTTCCGTACCGGTAAAGGGCGTACGCAGGTAGAGGTCGTTGTTGGCCAAAAACTCCATCACATACGGGTTGATCTGTTTGCGTACAGCCCAGGGCATCCAGTTTTCTACTGTCGTACGAATATAGATGTGCGCAAAGCGGCCGAACAGCGGTTCGGCCAGATCGTGTGCGGCGCTGGATTCGCTGCGGTCATTGCCCGCGGCCACAATGCGCGCATTGGGCGGCAGCGCCCAGCGGTTGTTGACAAAGCGCTCCAGAACGATTTTAAAAATTACCGACTGTGTTTGCTTTGTTGCGTTTGTCAGCTCATCAAAGAAGAGAATATGCAGTTCCCCGTCCTCGCACAGACGTTCAAGCTTCACCAGCCACACAGGCTTGATATCCACGATCTCATCGCGGGCCTCATTGTAGACTGCCCGGCCATTGATCGTCTCCGGGTTTTCGTTGACAAGCTCGATGTCAAGCGCCTGCGGATCAATCTGCCGCACGCGGTCACTTTTTCCGTCGCCGGACAAGCCGTGCAGAAACACGGGAATATCGGCTTCAACGTAGGCGCGGATCAGGCTCAGTTCGTCATGCTCAGAAAAACGAAACGGTGCATCTTGCGTGAACGACGCTTCACTCTCTTCATTCAGATCTTCCAAAAAGTTGCTTGCAAGGTACGCGGCTGCCTGCTCGCGGTTCATGCCGCCAAAGAGCGCCTGACAGCAAATAAGCAAACCCCGTTCCTTATCATAAAGCCAGCGGACCGGGCGAAAAGCAAGAAACACCGCATCGCCTTCTGCAGCTGCAGTTCCGTCTCGCAGCATAACGTAGCCCGAAGCACCGCAGTGGGAAAGCTCATGCCGAATGATCCTTTTGCCGCCTAAAAGATAGATCGGTGCAGGATTATCAAGCGCGGCAAATGTTTTTTTCGATTCTAATAATGTTCCGTTCCGATATTCCCGTTCGGCAAGCTCACGCAGACTCATATCCAGCAGTGCTGAAGGAAACCGGCCGTATTCCGCTGTAAGCACACCGCCCTCTTCCCGGACATGCGTGAGGAGCTTCTCGTTACCTTCCTCCATCAGAAGAACGGGGCGGACGGCACACACAGAGCACACGCTGTCTCGTCCGAAGCGGTCAGCACAGCCATCCGCGAGATAATAATTGATCCCCCCTCCGGGTTCCTGTAAGAAGCCGTCGTCCGGAGTTGTCAGCAGCGCGAGGTCAGAGGCCGGCGCCGCCGTTCCAACTTTATCAAAGATCGCAAGGGGCTTATCAAAAAGCTGTTCATGTGATAAGAAAATCGATTTCATGTTTTTCCTTCTCCTCTGTAGGGCGAACATACAGCACACGCCCACCCGGCGGATGAATCACGGCGTTTCCGTAGACGACCCAGATCGCATCGCAGCGTTCCTCAGGCATCTCGGCATAGCCGTCCGTGAAAATAATGCGGTTTTCCGCATCGCCGGTAAAGGCGTGGATCGCGGCATGAAAATCTGTTCCGCCGGCGCCGCTGAGCTTAAGGTTCAGAATGTCCTGTTCACTGAAAACATCCTGAAAGCCGTAAAAGCGTGTATCAAAGCAGCCGACTCTCACGACGGCGTCCTGCCGCATCAAGCCCTTGACGCCGCGAACAAAGGCACGCAGAAGGTCGGCATCTACCGATGCGCTGGTATCCAGCAGTATTTCGGCATACGAAACCGGGTAGGCGCGAAACTCATGACGGATCACGCCGTCGCGGATCGTCGTGCCGGGAAACCAGTCAAAATCCATCTGCATGCTCGGTTCAAGCATTTCAGCCAGACCGGCCACCGCTGCGGCCAGACCGGGATCTTCGATTTCTCTTGGGCGAGCTTCGGCTTCTTTGCCCGCCTGCTTGTTCTGAGGATCGGGCATTTTTACCTTTTCCCCTGCGGCAATCTCGATTTCCGGATCATTCTCCCGGTTTTCGAGAAGAATACCATACAGTGCCTCCGCGCTCTTTTCCGCGCAATCGGGAAGAAGGACCGCGTTTTCCGGAAGCGAAAAGCCTTCGGATTTGAGCATGGCATTGACAACCGCGTCGCTTGCGCGTTTCCACAGGGCCGGGTCTTTCCCTTTTCCGCGCGCGGCATGGTTCAGCTGCAGGTGAACAAGCTGCTGAGCCATGTAAAACACCTGGTTTTCCGGCGTGAGATAGCTCATCAGCCGGTCGTTGTAAAAAATACAGCGGCCGTCGTTGGCAGCCACGCCGAGCCCGGCGGCCTCACGATACTCCAGAAGCGAGATCCTTTCACTCCATTCCGGGAAATGCTCGGTCAATTTTTCGCTTATATCACGAAAATCCATTTTTTACCCCTGAAGACCGCTCAGCTTGCGGATTCGAAGGCGCAAAGCATTATAGCGCCTTGACTGACGTACATTGTCGATCATCTGATAGGCGATCTGATCGTCGCCTACAAGGATCAGCAGTTCCTTTGCCCGCGTGACTGCCGTATAGAGGATGTCACGGGACATCAGCATCTGAGATGCGGCACACAGGGCAAGAATAACGGCCCGATACTCGCTCCCCTGTGATTTGTGTACTGTCATGGCCCAGGCGTGCTCCAATTCCAAAAGCAGGTCAAAGGTATATACGGCAATGCGTCCGTCGAAATCGACGGTCATGGTTTCCTGCTCCGGATCTATTTGTCGGATCACGCCGATATCCCCGTTGTAGATCCCGTTTCCCGCAGCTGTGTTGGCTTCATTGCGCCACATGATGTCATAGTTATTTCGGATCTGCATGACGCGGTCACCTTCCCGGAAAACCGCATTGCCAAAAAGCTTCTCTTTTTTCTCCTTCGCGGGGGGATTCAGTGCTTCCTGAAGGTGTTTATTCAGATTTACGGTCCCCAGCTCACCTTTTCGAGTGGGAGAAAGGACCTGAATATCCGCACTTGGGATCTTCATACGCTGCGGCAAACGCGTCGCGCAAAGCTCGGTGATCGTCTCGACCGTGCTGGCAGCCTGAAACCGTTTCAGGCGGAAAAAATCGCCGGCATTTTCGGAGAGATCTGGGTGCTCGCCGCGATTGATCATATGTGCATTGCGCACGATGCGGCTTGTCTTATTCTGGCGGAATATCTCCGTAAGACGAACAACCGGAACAGCCTCACTGCGGATGATTGCTGAAAAAACATCTCCAGGGCCTACGGAGGGAAGCTGGTCGGCATCTCCGACCAGCACCAGCCTTGCATCGGCAGGCATGGCTTCAAGAAGTGCGCTCATAAGAGAAATATCGACCATGGAGCATTCATCCAGGATAACAGCGTCACAGTCCAATAAGTCTCCGGCATTTTTGCCGAAAACGACGCTCTCCTCATCTTCAGCAAGCTTAGCCCCCAAAAGGCGGTGTACCGTTGCCGCCTCGCAGCCGGTCAATTCGGTCATGCGCTTGGCTGCACGCCCTGTCGGTGCCGTAAGAAGCGTTTTCAGCCCGAGCTTTTCAAACATGGCCAAGATAGCCCGAATCGAGGTCGTCTTTCCCGTTCCGGGGCCACCGGTGATCACAACAAGCTGGTTTTGAAGGGCCATCTGAAGAGTATCGCGCTGCAGAGGTGCATAGGAGATCCCCTGTTGCTTTTCGATCCCTGCGATCAGGGCAGAAAAATCCATTCGCAAAGCATACTTCTCTTTCGCCATTTCGGCAATCCGTTCGGCAGTAAACCGCTCGGCCTCATAGAGCTTGGGAAGATAGCAGGCCCGGCACCCGGCTATCTGCTCAAAAATGATACGTCCGTCCGTAATCATGGTTTCGATTACCGTGTCGATCCGATCCGGCTCGACACCGATCAGCTGGCCAGTAATATCTGCCAGCTTTTCCCGGGGAATAAAACAGTGTCCGCTTCCGGCATTGTATTCCAGTTCGAAAATAACGGCCGCTGCAATTCGGTTCTCGCTGTTAAGCTCAATGCCCATTTCAAGCGCCATGTCGTCGGCTTCGGAAAAGCTTCCGCCGATGTGGGAGGCCGCCAGGAGATAGGGATTTTCACGCAGGATCGCGATCGCGCTGTCGCCGTAATATCGATAGAGCCGGATCGCCAAAATCGGGCGGAGATTAAACGAACAGATATACTCCATCAGCCGCCGCATTCCGCTCTGGCGCCGGAAGGTCTCTGACAGCTGGGACGCCTTTTGCGGGCTGATACCCTTGATCTGGGCAATCTTTTCCGGCGCGTTTTCCAGCACGTCAAGCGTTTTGTCCCCAAAACGGTTGACCAGCAGCAGCGCCGTTGCGGGGCCGATGCCTCTTACTGCTCCGCCCGCCAGATAGTCGTAGATCGCCGGGGCGGAAGATGGCAGCATACGCTGGGCATATTCGGCCTTAAACTGCTTTCCGTGTATGCTGTGTGTTGTCCAGGTACCGGATATGATCATGGATTCTCCGGCGGAGGCGTAGGGGAAGCAGCCCACGACAGTTATGAGTTCTCCGTTGGCATCAACAAGTCGGAGGACCGTATAACCGTTTTCTTCGTTTTTGTATATGATGGAATCGACCGAACCCGCGAGCTCGATAAGTTCATTTTCCTGATCCATGTCTCTGCTCCGTTACTGCAGATTAGCTTTCTCAAAGAGGGGTTTAAGATATTCGCCGGTATAGCTTTTGCCGCATTTGATGCACGCTTCCGGCGTACCGGCAAAAACAAGCGTTCCGCCGCCGTCGCCCCCCTCCGGGCCAAGGTCGATAATGTGGTCGGCAACCTTGATCACGTCGAGGTTATGCTCGATAACAATGACCGTGTTCCCTGCATCCACAAGACGGTCCAGGATATGGATCAGCTTATGGATGTCGGCCACATGAAGTCCGGTCGTCGGCTCGTCGAGGACATAGACCGTCGATCCGGTTTCCCGCTTGGCCAGCTCAGTGGCCAGTTTAACCCGCTGCGCCTCACCACCGGACAACGTCGTGCTGGATTGGCCCAGCCGGACATAGCCAAGCCCGACATCCAACAGTGTCTCGATCTTGCGGCGGACCTTGGGCTGGTTTTCAAAAAAGGTATAGGCCTCCTCGACCGTCATGTCCAGAACGTCGGAAATACTTTTTCCCTTATACTTGACCTCAAGTGTTTCGCGGTTGTAGCGTTTTCCCTTGCAGACCTCACAGGGGACAAACACGTCCGGCAGAAAATGCATCTCGATCTTTACCAGGCCGTCGCCGGAGCATGCCTCGCAGCGGCCACCCTTTACATTAAAGGAAAAGCGGCTTTGTCCAAAGCCCCGCGCTTTGGCATCCGGTGTGGAAGCAAAAATATCGCGAATGTCGTTAAAGACTCCGGTATAGGTCGCCGGATTGGAGCGCGGCGTGCGGCCGATCGGGCTCTGGTCAATGCAGATGACTTTGTCCACATATTCGAGCCCTTCTATTCCGTCAGAGCGTCCGGGGCGCACTTTGACGCGATTCTTTTCCGCTGCAAGTGTTTTGTACAGGATCTCATTGACAAGCGAGGATTTTCCGCTTCCGGAAACACCTGTCACGCAAATCAGTTTCCCGAGCGGGAAGGAAACGTCGATGTTTTTCAGGTTATTCTCTCTTGCGCCGCGTACTACCAGGCTTTGCCCGGTCCCTTTTCTGCGTTTGGCAGGTATCGGAATACTGCGCTTACCGCTTAAATAAGCGCCGGTGATCGACCTTTCGCAGGCACAGATGTCCTCCACCGTGCCTGCGCAGACGACCTCACCGCCGTTGACACCGGCTCCCGGGCCGATGTCAATAATATGGTCGGCTGCGCGCATGGTCTCCTCATCATGCTCTACTACGATCAGCGTGTTTCCGAGATCTCGCAGTTCCTTCAGTGTCCGGATCAGCTTGGCGTTGTCCCGCTGATGCAAGCCGATGCTCGGCTCATCAAGAATATAGAGAACGCCCATCAAGCTCGAGCCGATCTGCGTTGCAAGACGGATCCGCTGGCTTTCACCGCCGGAGAGCGTCGCCGCAGCGCGGGAAAGCGTCAGGTATCCAAGTCCTACGCTGACAAGGAATCCAAGACGCGCCCGAATCTCCTTGATGATTCGCTCGGCAATCAGCATTTCTTTCTCGCTGAATTGCTGCTCATCAAGAAAGCGCAGTGCGTCCGTCACGGAGAGATCGGAAAACTCAGCAATGCTCATACCGCCGACCGTGACGGCGAGGGCCGTTTTTTTCAGACGTCTACCGCCGCAGTCCGGGCACGGGATCTCCGCCATACACTCTTCGATATCTTCCCGCATGGACGGGCTCTGCGTTTCTTTATAGCGGCGCTGGAGATTGTTTACGATCCCCTCAAACTCTCTTTTGATTACGCCGAAGCCTTCATTTTTCTCAAAGCGGAGCTGAAGCTGCTCCCCTTTTGTTCCATACAGAATCGCATCCAGACCCTCTTTTGGAATGCTTCTGACAGGGTCTGTCAACTTGAAGTGATACCGTTTGGCAAGCGCTTCAAAATACATTTTTGATATGGAATCGCTCTTGACGTTTCCCCAGCCGCTGGCTGTAATAGCTCCGTCCATAATGCTGAGCGACGGGTTAGGGATGATCAGTTCGGGATCGACCAGGAGCTGGAGTCCAAGTCCTGTGCAGGTCGGACATGCGCCGTAGGGGTTGTTGAAGGAAAACAACCGCGGCGTCAGCTCCTCGATCGAGATACCACAGTCCTCACAGGCGTAATTCTGTGAAAAGCTCAGCATCCGGCTCTCTTCCCCCATCACTTCGACGAACACAATGCCGCCGGACAGCGCCAGGGCCGTCTCTGTGGAATCGGTGAGACGGCGGACGATCTCGTCCTTGACGACAAGCCGATCCACCACGATTTCTATATTATGCTTTTTGTTTTTTTCCAGCCGGATCTCCTCTGACAGATCATAGAGGATCCCGTCTACGCGAGCGCGGACGTATCCTGAGCGCTTGGCGTCTTCCAATACCTTGGTGTGCTCACCCTTACGCCCGCGGACGACAGGCGCGAGAATCTGAATGCGCGTACCGCGCGGCAGGTCCATGATCTGATCGACAATCTGGTCGATCGACTGCTGGCGGATCTCTTTTCCGCATTTCGGGCAATGCGGGATCCCGATCCGTGCCCAGAGAAGTCGCAGATAGTCATAGATCTCCGTGACGGTCCCTACAGTGGAGCGCGGGTTTTTGGAAGTCGTTTTCTGGTCAATGGAGATGGCCGGAGACAAGCCGTCAATGTAATCCACATCGGGCTTGTCCATCTGCCCAAGAAACATTCGCGCATAGGAACTGAGACTTTCAACATAGCGTCTCTGCCCTTCGGCATAGATCGTGTCAAAAGCCAGGCTTGATTTTCCGCTGCCGGATAAGCCTGTGATCACGACCAGTTTATCCCGTGGAATCTCTACATCGATATTCTTCAGGTTGTTTTCCCGTGCGCCTTTTATATAGATGCTTTCCTGCATTACGGCTCCTTTGTGATTTCGGCTGTGACAGCCCGTGTCAATCCAATCAAATCTTGAGGTGCAAGTTCGACCTGCGCACCGATCTTTCCGGCGCTGACAATGATGGTATCCTGCTTCAATGCACTGCTGTCAAAGCAAGTACGATACTGCTTCTTCATTCCAATGGGAGAACAGCCGCCGCGAACATAGCCGGTGAGCGGGGTGATTTCGCTGACATGGATCATTTCGATCGATTTTTCCCCGACGGCTTTGGCCGCAAGCTTCAGGTCAAGCTCTTTGGCGACAGGGATGACAAAGACGAAGAGATTTTTGCTGCTTCCGCGCGTGACAAGCGTTTTGAATACGCAGTCCGGTGTCCTTCCAATCAATCCGGCAACTGTCACGCCGTCCACGGCGGTTTCACCGTGAGGATATTCGTGTGCGGTATAACAGATCTTCTTCTGATCCAGCAGCCGCATCACATTCGTTTTCTGTTCTGCCATATGAAAACCTTTCATCATTACAAAATGCTTATTCGATTTATTTTACCCTATAATCTTTTATCTTTCAATAGAAAAAGACAAAACAAAATCGGCGGCTGAACCAAGCCGCCGATAAACCATATACTTTTTTCAGCTGTGATCAAAGCGTCTGAGCAGATTCTCCACACTGTTATCAAGTACGGTGAGGCACTGTTCTACCGTGATCTCAGGCGGGAGCTGCATTCCGAGATCCAGCCACTGAGAAATAACGCCGACGACGCAGTTGGAATAGAACTCCACAACAAACTCAAAATCACGTCTGTCGATCTTCATATTCTGCGAGACAATGACCGCAAAACTGCGGATGCAGTTTTGAAGCTTTTGTTTATAAAAGCGAAGCATGTAGGTCCTGTTGGGAGAATTGTAGATATTCAGCGCGAAATCTGCGTTCTGCATCAGGTATTTGAAAAACATGGAGACATCTTCACGCCAGCGCTCATACTTGACTTCGTGGGGCAGGTTTTTTTCCGCATCAGCTTCAAAGACCCATTCCAGAAGATCATATACGTCGTCAAAATGATAATAAAAGGTCTGCCGATTGACATTACAGATCTCCGCCAGATCCTTGACTGTGATCTTGTCGATCGGTTTGATCGCCATCATTTTCTTCAGCGCAGCTCCAAGCGCCTCTTTTGTAGATGAAGACATCGTTCTCCTCTTTCTCTCGCTGTTATATCAGGCCTCTGGCCAAGCAGAAAGCTTTCCCCTGCTGACCAGAAAAGCTTTATCCGCCAGTGCGGCCAACGGGCCGTCAGAAAGCGAATCCGAATAAAAGCCCTGTATTTTCCCGGCTGGATAGGCAGAGAAAAAGCGTCTTACTTTTTCTCTGTCGTGACAGTTCTCGCCCTCGATTCTGCCGCTGAAAGGGTCCATTTTTGTAGCAAGCAGCGAAACGCCGAGCCTCTTCGCCGCCACTCTCACCAGAAACTCCGGTGAGGCCGATATGATCAGATCATCCGGCTTTTTTTGCGCAAGATACCACGATCCTATGCCGGAAAAATGCTCGTCCCAAAAGCGCTCTGCTGTCTGCTCCGGGTCAGGAAGAAATCGGAGAAAAGAAAAAAGCTGTTCTTTCAGTTCTTTCGTCCGGATCGATTTACAGGCGTAGCGTACCGAACAAATCACAGTCTGCGGGAGAGTCCTCAGCACCGCACCGGGATAGTGTTTCAAACAGAACAGGAAAAAAGAATACGAGCTGTCAGGATAGTAAATGGTCTTGTCAAAATCGTAAACATTCATTGTTTACAGAACATAAGTGACATAGTTTTCTTTGCGTGTTTTCATGGCAGGTTCCTCGTCGGGATAGCCGAGAATACAATGGCCGATTCCGATCCAATCCCCTTCCACTCCCCACTTTTTCAGCAGCGCTTTGCCGGCATCGGAAGCAAAAACCTCTTTTGCCCGGTTGATCCAGCAGGAGCCGAGGCCGATCGCCTTGGCCGCGTTCATCAGATTTCCAAGGACGAGGCTGCCGTCCTCAACTGCATAGGGGCTGTTGGCGTCTGCCAGAACGACCAGGACCGTCGGTGCGCCATAGAAGGGATCGCTCTGCGTTCCGAGAACAGCCGCATTCAGTCTGGACAGCTCATCACGCGTGGCTTTATCCTGAACGGCAACAATGATCGCAGATTGTCCGTTCTTTCCAGAGGGAGCGCATACGCCGGCGCGGACAACGGCGTCAAGCTCTTCCCGCGTGATCTGTTTGCTTTGATAGCGGCGGATGCTTCTTCTTTCATATAAAGTTTTCATCGCTTCGTTCATTATGAGACCTTCCTTTCCTCCATTTGATCCTGGGTTTCGGTGTACCTTCTTCATAATTCAGAACATAATAGGCGCTAAAGGCTTCAAAAGCGACGAGCGCACACTGCAACAGGGCAGAAAAGGTCAGAGGGAAAACACCTGCCGCACCGAAAATCAGCACCGCCAGCTTCACCGCGCCGAAAACCACAGCGCTGCGAAAGGCTGCTCTCGAGGCCCGCTGAACGATCTGGTAAGCTTTAGGCAGCATGTGTATATTCTCGCCCAAAATTGCAATATCTGCAGCCTCCATGGCTTCGGGCTTATCAAGGCAGCCCAGGGCGATGCCCACCGTGGCACGGCGAAGGACCTCGGTATCGCAAATTCCGTCACCGACAAACGCCAGCGTCGTGTTGACATTGCGGTTCGTCATCAGATATTCGACCGCTTTTTCCTTTTCTTCCGGCGTGAGTTCCGCTTTGACAAGATCAAAGTTCAGCACAGACGCGATCTTGCGGGCGGAAGAGTGAACGTCTCCTGTAAGCAGGACACTTGTTTTGACACCGCTGATCCGCAGCTCTTCAAGGGCGTCGAACGCGCCTTCCCGAACAGCGTCATCCAGGATGATATGGCCGACATACCGATTGTCGATCGACACATGGATCGCCGACCCGGGGACACTTGGATTATCATAGGATATTCCGTGTTCTTCCATCAGCGCGGCATTTCCTACATAGACATTTCTTCCGTCAATAAAAGCGCAAACACCGCGGCCGGGTGTTTCTTCGATGCTCACGACCTTGATATCCGAGGCATACACACCGCTTGCCGTCACGAGAGCCTGTGCGATCGGATGACGGGAGTTCAGTTCTGCAGCACCAGCCAAAAAGAGAAGCTGACTTTCACTGACGCCCTTCGGAAAGACGTCCTTAATCCGATAGCGTCCTTCGGTCACGGTGCCTGTCTTGTCAAAAACAATCGTCTCTGCGCGTGAAAGAGCTTCAATCGCATCGTGGCCCTTGAAAATGAGCCCTCGTGCCGCCGCATAGGCCGCCGCACAATCATAGGTAAGCTTTACGCTCTGCACAATGGAATAAAGCTGCGAAGCCGTCAGCACAACCGCAGAACGGGTAAACCACATCTGCCAGTTCCCCGTCGTGATCGACGGGGCAATTGCCAGTGCAAGTGCCGCGATCACCAGAATCGGAGAGGCATAGGAGATGACCCTTTGGATCAGTCGTTCCTGCGAGGACTTGTGCATCCAGGAGTTTTCCGCAGCTCTGATCAATGTGCTGCAAGTCGAGTTTTGCTGGTCGTCTGTTGCGCGGATTCTGACCGGCGCCGTAATGTTTACAGAGCCGGAAACGGCTGTACTGCCCGCAGCCACAGGAATACTGAAACTGCCGCCGACAAGGGAGGATGCATCCAGGACAGAGGTTCCGTCAAGAATAACACCGTCAGCCGGGACGGTTTCTCCCGCATATACTTCAAAAACGTCGCCTGCTTTGAGCTCGCTTGCCCGGATCACGGAGACGTCGCTTCCCTTGACCAGATTTGCCTTCTCCGCACGCAGCGCATAGAGTGCGCTGACCTTTTCCGATTGTATCCTTTCCACATAAGCAAGGGCCAAATCACTGAGTTTTACGAAAACCATCACGGCTGCGCCGCCGGCATAGGATCCCGCGCAGAAAGCCAGCAGACTGGCTAAAGAAAAAATCAGTTCTCTGCCGAGGACGATCCCCATGAAGGCTTCCTGAAATGCCTCGAAAAGGTAGGTGAAGCCCGCAAGCAGGAGCGGAACAAGAAATGTGAGCAGCCGTACAGGTCCGCTTGTTGGTAAAAACCATGCAACGACCAGAAGCAGCAGCGCCAAGAAAGCTAACGCCAACTCATAAAGACTGAACTTGCGGTCAAGCGTTTTGTTGAGCATCGCCGTCTGAAATGTATCCTCCTGCTTGGGAGCGTGCGCGTTGGCACGTTTTTTTCGTTTTCCTTCCGGGATTTTGATCTCCCTTTCTTTCAGATCAATGACGGCTTTCTTTTTTGGTTTTTCTGTTTTTGCTAGATGTTTTGCCATCTTCTCAAACTCTCCTGTATCGGCACGTTCCCTGCACGGGATACCTGTTCTATCTCATAAGGTTAATTAT
>CAMHER010000032.1 GCA_946184215.1 uncultured Clostridia bacterium
GACTTCGGCTGGGAGAACTGCGGGCGCTGCATGGGCTGGGTCTACTGGCGCAAGAGCGCCGCCGAGGCCGAAAACGAGGGCGAGAGCGAGCTCTTCACCGACGACGCGGGGCGGCTTGATATGGTGAAGAAGGTAGTGCAGACCCGGATGCTGCCGCTGCTGCTGCTCTTCTTCGTCTGCGTGCTGCCGAACCTGTTCCGCGCGCTCGACGGCGAGCTGTACGGCGCAGGCGGCTTTGCGAGCGGCTTTTTACTGGGGCTCTTCGGCGTCATGACCGCGCTGTATCTCTATCTCTTTCTCCACTGCGGCACCAAGCTGCGCCGCATGCGGCGCGAGCTGGAGGGGAAGGAATAACGTCTCGTTTCATAAAAGGCCGCTCCGGGTGATCTGCCCGGAGCGGCTTCTTGCTTTTTTTCTTTGAGGATGTATAATGTTCCCAGTTTCCGATGAGGAAAGGAGCGCTTGACGATGGATAAGAAAGAAAAGCTCTTCCGGCGCGAGCAAAAGGAGCTCGCCCGGCTCGACCGCGAGGCGCAGCGCCCGCAGTTTGCCCACTATCTGCTGTTTGTGATGATCGTGCTGACGGTCATTTATGTGGTGGACGAGATCACCTCGAACCTGAACGCGGCCATGCAGCCCTACGTTCTGTTCGATCTGTTTTCCATCACGTCCCGCAGCGTCAATTCGCCGGCATACACCGGCGCAATCAACACCGTCGCGCCCTGGCAGGTCGCCTCGAACCTGTTTCTGATCATCTCGCCGTTTTACAAGGCGCTGTCGGACAAATACGGCCGCCGCCTCTTTTTGATGATCAACACCATCGGCATGGGCGTCGGCATGCTGATCGTCATGACCAGCCAGAGCGTGATGCAATACATTCTCGGCATGCTGGCCATGATGTTCTTCACGCCCAATGACATGCAGGTGCTCTACATCATGGAGACCGCGCCGAAAGAAAAGCGCGCGACGTACAGCTTTGTCGCCAAGGGCATCGCCCTCATCAGCGTATCGCTCATCGGCGTGCTCTCCCGCGCCTTCCTGCGCGAGGACGCGCCGGGCAGCTGGCGTATGGTCTATCTGATCCCCGTGATCGTGGCCATCGTCATCGGTCTGCTTTCCTACTTCCTCGTGCGCGAAACGCCGGTGTTCCTCCAGCAGCGCCGCGCCTATCTCTCGCTGACAAGCGAGGAGCGCGCCGCGCGCGCCGAGGCCGACCGGAAGAAGGGCACCGCCGAGGAGGGCGGCGTTCTCCGGGCGCTGAAGTTCATCTTCACCAACCCTCAGCTCCGCTGGATCCTGATCGCCGGCTTCCTCTTCTTTGCCACCACCTTCTATACCTCCTATTACGCCACGGTGCTGGAGGGGGCCATGTCCACCGACATGGTGGCCAGCGCGCTGATCATCTATCCGTTTTTCAACGGCATCGTCACGATCGCCAGCGGCTTCTTCTCCGACCGGATGGGCCGGAAGAAGGTCTGCGTGCTGCTGGGCAGCCTGGCCCTGGTGGGGCTTGGGCTCTTTGTGGCAGCCTGTCGTCTGGGCTGGGGCCCTGCCGCTGCGGGCATCGCCTACGGCTGCTCCATCGGCGGATTGTGGTCCATGTCCGATACGATCATCCTGACGATGCCGGCGGAGTCCTCGCCCTCCGGCATGCGCTCGTCCGTCATGGGGACGATCTCGGTGCTGATCGGCGCGGGCATGTTCATCGGCCAGATCCTCTTCATCGTCCTGCAGAACTTCCTGCCGATGGACCTGCTGTTCCTGCTGATCTGCCTGCCCTTTATGGCCCTGTCGCTGCTGGTGCTGCTGACGAAGGTGAAGGAGACGCGCGACGTCGATCTCGACAGCATCACGGCGGACACCTACCGCTGATCCCCTCCGATGGAAAAAAGCAGGCCGCAACGCGGCCTGCTCCTTTTATTTTCTTTTCCCGGCCCGCTCCAGCGCCAGCAGCTTTTCCTTTCGCTTCAGGCCCCCCGCATAGCCCCTCAGGCTTCCGTCCGCGCCGACGACGCGGTGACAGGGGACGATCAGCGAGATGGGATTGTGTCCCACAGCGCCGCCCACGGCCCGGGCCGAGGGCTTCCCTCCACCGCCTTCGGCGAGCCTCTGCGCCAGCTGGGCATAGCTCACGGTCTCCCCGTAGGGGATCGCGCGCAGCTGCTCCCAGACCCTTTGGCGAAAGGGCGTCCCGCGCAGCCGCAGGGGCGGGCTGAAGTCCGGCTCGACGCCCGAAAAGTAGAGCGCCAGCCAGCGTTCGGTCTCATCGAACACCGCCAGAGCCTTTTCCCCGCCGTTGTCCGAGAGCGTCTCGGCAAAGTGTCTCTGGGCATCGAACCACAGCCCCGTCAGCGCCTCGCCGTCGGAGGCCAGGGTGATGCCGCCCAGGGGCGAGTCGACGTGCCGCGTCCATTCCATGTCGATCCCTCCTTTTTTTCAGTATAGTCTTTTTCCCCTGCCCGGTCAACCACCCCCGCCGGGCGCTTCTTTACAAATCTCCCTCGGGCGGTTATACTTTTTTCACGGGAATCACCACGGGTGAGGGAGGAGCGGAAATGAAAAAGGTCGTCATTCTCATCGGCAATTACGGCTCCGGCAAGACGGAGATCGCACTGAATATGGCGGTGAAGGCCGCGGCGGAGGGCAGGCGCACCCAGGTCATCGACCTTGACCGCATCAACGACTACTTCCGCATGTCCGACCACGTGAAGCTGCTGGACGAGAAAAAGATCGGCCTTGTCTCCCCCACCTTTGTCGGCGCGGGCCTGACGCAGACCAACATGCCCGCCGCCGTGGGCTCGGCCTTTGCCCAGGACTGGGACCTGGTGATCTTCGACGTAGGCGGCGATGCGGCGGGGGCGCTGTCGCTGGCCCGCTACCACATGGACTTCGCCGCGCTCCTGCCCGGGCAGCTGGAGGTCTGGGACATCGTCAACATCCGCCGCCCCATGTCCGAGACCGCGGAGAAGATCCTGAAGCTCAAGGCCGATATGGAGGGCTTTGCCCGCCAGCGCGTCACGGGCTTTATCCACAACTCCAACCTGCAGGACTGGGCCAGTGCCCGGGATCTGCGGGACGGATATCCGGTGATCCGCGAGGCCAGCGAGGCAAGCGGCATTCCCGTCGTGTACACGACGGGCCGTCCGCCGTTTCTGGCGGAATTTCTGCGGGATGAAACGCTCGACCGCCGCTTTATCGGCACGCCCCTGCCGCTGGAGCTCTATATGAAGCGCAGCTGGGGCAACTTCACGCAGGGAAGGCTGTAACCACAGAAAACCGCCGTACGCATCAGCGTACGGCGGTTTTTGTCTGTTCGCTTATTCGTATTCGATCGTGGCGCAGGGCTTGGGCGTGAAGTCGTAGAGCACGCGGTTGACGCCCTTGACCTCGCTGGTGATGCGGCTGACGAGCTTCTGCATCAGGGCAAAGGGGATCTCCTCGACCGTGGCGCTCATCGCGTCGGTGGTGTTGACGGCGCGGATGATGCAGGCCCACTCGAAGACGCGCTTGCCGTCGCGGATGCCGGTGGACTTGAAGTCCGGTACGACGGTGAAGTACTGCCACACCTTTCCGGCAAGGCCGGCGGCGGCAAACTCCTCACGCAGGATGGCATCGGCCTCGCGCACGGCCTCAAGCCGGTCGCGGGTGATGGCGCCGGGGCAGCGCACGCCCAGGCCCGGGCCGGGGAAGGGCTGGCGGTTGACCATGCTCTCGGGCAGGCCCAGCGCGCGGCCGACCTCGCGCACCTCGTCCTTGAAGAGGATGCGCACGGGCTCGACCAGCTCGAACTGCAGATCCTCCGGCAGGCCGCCGGCGTTGTGGTGGGCCTTGATGCCTCTCTCGCTCTCGAGGATATCGGGCCAGATCGTGCCCTGGCCGAGGAAGGTGATGCCGTCGAGCTTGCGGGCCTCTTCGGCAAAGACGTCGATAAACTCGCCGCCGATGATTTTTCTTTTCTGCTCGGGATCGCTCACCCCTGCCAGCTTATCGAGGAAACGGTCGGTGGCGTCCACATAGATGAGATTGGCGGCCATCTCGTCGCGAAACACGCGGATGACCTGTTCCGGTTCGCCCTTGCGGAGCAGACCGTGGTTGACGTGCACGCAGGTGAGCTGCTTGCCGATGGCGCGGATCAGCAGCGCCGCGACGACGGAAGAGTCAACGCCGCCGGACAGGGCGAGAAGGACCTTCTTGTCGCCGATCTGCTCACGCAGCATTTCGATGCGCTCGTCGATGTAAGCCTTGGCCAGCGCGGGGGTGTTGATGCGCTGCATGCTTTCGGGACGGGATTCCAATACCATATCTGTATCCTCCGTTTTTCTTTTTTTACGGGATTATTATATTCTCGCCCATATCGGATGCGCAACGAAAAAATCAGCGCCGGAGCGTAAAAATTATAGGACTGCCGCCGCAGAAAACTTGGCCGTTTTCCACAATAAGGGTGCTGCCGTCGATGAGATTTTCGTATTCCCCGTCCGGCGCCTCCACCCTGACTGCCGCGCTTTTGCCCCGCAGCGAGAAAATGCCGAAGCTGCGGCCCTCTTCCCCCACGCGCTCCATCACGGCGATGGCGTGTCTGTCGTCGGCCTCGGCCGTAAAGGCGTCCGCCTCGCCGAAGCATTCCTTTCGGATCGCCGCCAGGCGCGCCACAAGGGCGCTGATATCCCGCCCGGAGCGGTCGAACACCTCCCGCTCGAAGAGGCTTGGCCGGTGGGTGCAGGAAAATTCCTGCCCCGCGTAGAGCAGCGCGGTGCCCTTGAGGAAAAAGAGCATGGCGGTATAGTTGTCTGCCGCCGTCTCGGATGTAACGCGCGCGCGGATGCGCGGCTGGTCGTGGTTTTCCAGAAAGCGCAGCTTGTTGTAGTTCTCGCGGTAGAGCGCCTCCTGGAAGTTCAGCTGCTCGCAGAATTCGTGCAGCAGTCCCCCGCCGCCGAGGAAGCGCTCGAAGCTCTCCCACACGTCATACTGATACTCGATGTCAAAGGCGTCGAAGGCCTCCGTGTCACGCGAAGATGTAAAGCCCTCGCGGCGGGCGAAGTTGCCGAAGCTCATGTGCACGGTCTCTGCCAGCCACACGCAGCCGGGGTTGACCCGGGCCACGGCGGCGCGGGCCGCCCGCCAGAAGTCCAGCGGCACGAAGGAGGCCACGTCGCAGCGGAAGCCGTCCACGATCGAGGCCCAGAACTGCAGGCTTTCGATCTGATAGTCCCAGAGCGCGTGATTGCGGTAGTCCAGGTCGATCACGTCGCTCCAGTCGCCGATCCTGTTGCCCGGCTTTCCCTCGGCGTCGCGGTAATAGAAGTCCGGATGCTCCTCCAGCAGCACGGCGTCGGGCGAGGTGTGGTTGTAGACAACGTCGATCATGACCTTCATGCCGCGGCGGTGGATCTCGTCACAGAGGAAGCGGAATTCCTCCACGCTGCCGTAAGCGGGGTTGGTCGTGCGGTAGTCCCGGTTGGCGTAGGGACAGCCCAGGCTCCCCTTTTTGCCCTTCTCCCCGATGGGATGGATCGGCAAAAACCAGATCCAGTCGGCGCCGAGTGCGCGGATGCGGTCGAGGTCCGGGATGAGCGAGAGAAAGGTCCCCTCGTCGGTGTGCGCACGGACATAGAGGGAATAGATCAGCTGCTTTTGCAGCGCGGCGGGTGTGTTCTCAGCCATGCGTCTGCTCTCCTTCCTGCTCCGTCTCCGGGGCGGGGGATTCTTCCGCCCCGGACGAAATGTCCTCCGGCGCGTCTGTCGGCTCCGGGGTCTCCTGCGGCTCCAGGGGCTCGATGGACAGATAATAATAGTTCTCCATCGTTCCGCTGCGCTCGACGGAATAGAAGTCGCCGGGGTCGATGACCCAGCCGCCGTCGCACGCCACCGCCGGGCAGCCCAGGAAAGCGCTCATCTCCTCGTCCGGCTCGTCGGCGCCCTTCTCATAGGCGTCGCGCCAGGTAAAGTACCGGTCCATACGCACCTTTGTGTACATCTCGCCGCCGTCGATGAGCAGATAATAGGTCTTCCGCCCGTCCGGGCCGGGGCCGATCAGGCGGATCGCGGCGCCCCAGTAGTCGTCCGGCCCCATGCTGACAAGCTCCGTGCAGGGGATCGAAAAGCCCCCCTTGCCGGAAGCGCTCTGGATCGGCACATCCGTAAGGCGCCCCGGCAGCGTGGCGGCCAGCGCCTGTTCGCTCAGGCCCCGCAGGAGGCGCAGATGTCTGTCAAAGGCGGTGCGGATCAGCTTCAGGCTCTTCTCCTTCAGCTCCTCGTCCGCGCCGGGGTTGAGATCGGTGTAGACCCGCTGGCCGTCCTCGTCGTGGCCGGCGTGGGTGCGCACCGTAATGGATACCACGTCCGCGCCCAGCTGGCGGCCGATGGAAATGCCGATGAGCGCGTCGTCGTTTTCGTTGACCTGCTCCTCGTCCCGGTAGAGGAAGATGACCTCGCTGCCGCTGTTTTCCAGGACCGTATAGGTGTCCCGGTCGCCGGTGTTGATCCAGCTCCCCTCCTGGGCGTACCAGGGCATCGAGGCGATTTTCGTGTCGGGCCACACGCGGATCTCCAGATAGCTGTTCGAGAACCAGCGCCCTGCGGCGCTGCCTCCGCCCTCCAGGCGCTTGAGCCCCACAAAGGCCGCCTCGCCCTCATGCGTCAGGCTCTCTACCTCAAAGGTGCCGCTGCCGGGCAGGCTGTGGATGCCCACCAGCTGCAGTACCAGATCGTCGCCTATCTGCCAGCTTACCTCGTCGTTGCGCAGCCGCCACAGCGGATAGACCGCCGGGAAGAAGGGGTCTTCGGCGCCGCGTGCCAGCTCATAGGCCAGGCTGCTTTGTCCTGCCGGGGCAGCGCTCTGCGCCGGGTCGTCCCGGCCGCCGCCCGGCTCCTCGGCCGGGACCGCCGAGGCAAACGGCAGCGGCGGCAGCACATCCTCCGCCCCGTCCTCCGGCGCCATCACCAGCGAGACCACCACCGCCGCGGCCACGATCACCACCGCCGCGGACAGCAGCATGCCGATCTTCTTCCAGAAGCCGGCTTTGAAGAAGCCCACCAGCCACGCCACCGCGATGACAAGCAGCGCCGCCAGCGCGATCAGCGTGGCCTTGTCGGCGAAGCTCGCCGTCCCCGCCTTCCACGCACGCAGGATGCGCGGCGTTTCTCCGGCGCGGGAAAGCAGGCCCTGCAGCTTTTCCCATAAAAACATCAGATCCCGCAAGATCGTTTCTGCCATGTTTGTATCTCCTTAAGGGCCTTTTCTGCGGCCCGTTTTCGCTCTCTTATAACTTTATTATTATACCCCTCCCGCCGCCGGGTGGTCAAGAAAAACGCTCACGCCGCTCACGCCAAAGAAAAACGGGCCCTCCGGGCCCGTTTTTATCAGCTTGTTTATCTGTGTGCCGCCTTAGAACATCGTGATATAGGCGTCGCGCTCGGCGCCGACGGAGACGTACTTGATCGGGCAGCCGACCTTTTCCTCGATATAGCGGATATAGTCCAGCGCCTCTTTCGGCAGATCCTCCTTCGTGCGGCAGGCGGAGATGTCGCAATGGAAGCCGGGCACGGTCTCGTACACGGGCTTTGCGGCCTCCAGCTCGTCGATGTCGGCGGGGAAGACGTCGGTGATCGTTCCGTTCACCTCATAGTGGGTGCAGACGGGGATTTCCTCGAGATAGCTCAGCACGTCGAGCTTTGTCAGCGCGATGTAGCTGCAGCCCTGCATCTTGGCGCCGTAGCGGGAGGCCACCACGTCAAAGCCGCCCACGCGCCGGGGTCTGCCCGTGGCCGCGCCGTACTCGCCGCCCGCCTCGCGCAGGGCGTGCGCCTCGTCGCCGAAGAGTTCGCAGGTGAACGGGCCCTCGCCGACACAGCTGGAGTAGGCCTTCATGATGCCGATCGACTCGTCGAGCTTCGCAAAGGGGATGCCCGCGCCGATCGGGGCGTAGGCCGCCAGCGTCGTGGAGGCGGAGGTGTAGGGATAGATGCCGAAGTCGATGTCGCGCAGCGCGCCGAGCTGGGCTTCAAAAATGACGGATTTTCCTTCCTTGATCGCGCCGCTCAAAAACTCGGTCGTGTTGCAGACATAGGGCGTGAAGGGCTTGCCGTATTTCTCGAGCCAGGCCATGATCTCGTCGAGCTCGACGGGCGCGTGGCCGTAGCCGCGCTCCACCGTCAGGTTCTTCCACTCCAGAATGCCCGCCAGGCGCTCGCGCAGGGTGTCCCAGTGCAGCAGGTCGCCCATGCGGATCGTCTTCTTCATGTACTTGTCGGCGTAGACCGGCGAGATGCCGCGCCGCGTCGAGCCGAACTTCTTGTCGCCCAGGCGATCCTCCTCGAGCCCGTCGAGCAGCTTGTGATAGGGCATGCAGATCGTCGCGCGGTCGGAGATCTTCAGGTGCTTCGGCGTGATCTCGATGCCCGCCTCGCGCAGGCGCTCGGCCTCGCCGTAGAGGTGCTCAAGGTCGATGACGATGCCGGGGCCGAGGACGTTGGCGGTCTCGTCGCGCAGGATGCCGGAGGGCATCAGGTTCATGATGAACTTGCCCTTTTCGTTGATGACCGTGTGGCCGGCGTTGTTGCCGCCCTGATAGCGGACGACCACGTCATACTTCTCGCTCAGAAGGTCGACCATGCGGCCCTTTCCCTCGTCTCCCCAGTTGGTTCCCACAATCGCTGTCAGCATGTTTTCTGTCTCCTTATTTCTTGATACGTTATCTGTTTCAAACGTTGATCTCGGCCTTCGCGCCGAGCTCGTCTTTGTTCTCTTCCAAAATCGGCCGTACCGTCTCTTCCAGGAAACGGCGGCATTGCCGCTCGGCCAGGCCCGTGAAGGCCGCCGGGTCGGCGATGGCGTCAAGCTCGTCGCGCGTCAGGCAAAAGCTCGGGTCGGCCGCGATGCGCGCCAAAAGATCGTTTTCGCGCCCGAACTGCTTGACCTCGGCCGCCGCGGCGACGCTATGCTGCCGGATCGCCTCGTGCAGGGTCTGGCGGTCGCCGCCCTTTTCGCGCACGCAGTACATCAGGATGTTCTCCGTTGCCATGAAGGGCAGCTCCTCGCGCAGATGCTTTTCCACCACCGCCGGGTAGACCTTCATGCCGCGCGCGACGTTGATGACCAGGTTCAGCACCGCGTCGGCACAGAGGAAGGCCTCCGGGATGCTCAGGCGGCGGTTGGCCGAGTCGTCCAGCGTCCGCTCCAGCCACTGGGTCGCGGCCGTGACGGCGGTGTTCTGCACGTCGCAGATCAGATACCGCGCAAGCGAGCAGATCCGCTCGGAGCGCATCGGGTTGCGCTTGTAGGCCATGGCCGAGGAGCCGATCTGATGGCTTTCGAAGGGCTCGTCGATCTCCTTGAGGTGGCTTAAAAGCCGGATGTCGGTGGCGAATTTCGACGCGCTCTGCGCGATGCCGGAGAGCACCTGCAGCACGGCGAAGTCGACCTTGCGGGTATAGGTCTGGCCGGAGACAGCCTGGCAGGCGGAAAAGCCCATCTTCTCCGCGATCATAGTCTCGAGGCGCTCGGCCTTCTCCGCGTCGCCGTCGAACAGGGCGAGAAAGCTGGCCGCCGTGCCGGTCGTGCCCTTGCAGCCGAGAAGCTTCAGCTGCGAGAGCTGAAAATCGAGCTGATCGAGGTCAAAGAGCAGGTCGTTGATCCACAGGCACGCCCGCTTGCCCACGGTCGTGGGCTGGGCAGCCTGGAAGTGGGTGTAGGCCAGCGTCGGCAGCGCGGCGTTCGTCTCGGCAAAATCCGCCAGCGCGGCGATCGCGTCCAGCAGCAGGCGGCGGACGAGGCGCAGCGCCTCGCGCATGCGGAGGATGTCGGTGTTGTCCCCCACATAGCAGCTCGTCGCGCCCAGGTGGATGATGCCCCGCGCCTTCGGGCAGGCCTCGCCGTAGGTCAGCACATGCGCCATCACGTCGTGGCGCACCTCGTGCTCGTGGCGCGCCGCGGCGTCATAGTCGATATCGCCGATATGCGCGCGCAGCTCACCCAGCTGTTCGTCCGTGATCGGCAGCCCCAGCGCCTGCTCGCTCTCCGCCAGCGCGACCCAGAGTCTGCGCCAGGTGGAGAATTTCCAGTCGTCGGAGAAGAGCCGCTTCATCTCCTCGTCCGCATAGCGGCCGCAGAGCGGGTTTTCGTAGTATTCGTGCAAGGTCATTCTCCTTCCGTATAAACAGCGGTGCCGGTGCGTTTATGCTCGCTCTGGCGGTGATAGCGCTCGATGATCGCGCGGTCCGTTTCGTTCGCCGTGCCGGTGAGGATGAATTCGTCGATCGCGGCGTAGCTCACGCCCATCTCCTGCTCGTCGGTCTGGCCGTCGAACAGCCCGGCCGAGGGGGCCTTGTCGATGATCTGCCGCGGCGCGCCGAGGTATTCGAGAAATGCAAAAACCTCGCCCGCCGTGAGATCGGCGATCGGGTTGAAGTCGCTGGCGCCGTCGCCCCACTTGGTGTAATAGCCCATATAGCGCTCGCTGCGGTTGCCGGTTCCGGCCACCAGCAGGCCCTCCTCGGCGGCGACGGCATAGAGCGCGGTCATGCGCAGGCGCGGGGCGAGGTTGATTTTCGCCGCATCGGAAAGCGTCTCTTCGCCCCCGAGCGCCGCCATCATCTCCTCCCTTGCGGGGGAGAGGTCGATCGTGCGCGTCTCGATGCCGTAGGCCTCCGCCAGCGCGCGGGCGTCAGCGGCGTCGGCGCCGTAGTTGCGTTTCGAACCGCAGGGCAGGATCACGCCCACGGTCCTGTCGCAGGCCGCCCTGCACAGGATGCCCACGAGCGCGCTGTCCTTGCCGCCGGAGTTGCCGAAGACGACGCCCTTGGCGTGAGCGCCCTCGACGAGCGCGCGGATCCAGGCGACGCGCTTTTGGAATTCGCTTTCGTAATCTCTCATGTCCTTCCCTCCCTGCGGCGAAAAGCCTTACCTTTTTATTATCCTTCCATTCGAGCCGAAAATCAATCTTTTTATGCGTTCTTTTTTCATTTTCCCTTTCGCGACGGTGGTTGACAGTCCCCAGCGCTCCGTGTATAATCGTTGCGTTCTGGTGCCACAGCAGGAAAACAGGAGCGAATGATGATCACAAAAGCCCTCCGATGTCCCCTTTCCCGGTAAACGCATACAATACGAACGGGAAGGGATCGAAATTATGTTTGAAGATATGAAAGAACTGGTCGCGGCCTACAAGGCGCGCGATCCCGCGGCGCGCAGCACGCTGGAGATTTTGCTGCTCTACCCCGGCGTCCGCGCGGTGAGAAGCCACCGCGTGGCCCACTGGTGCTATAACCACAGGCTGTTCTTCCTCGCGCGGCTCATCTCCCAGCGCAGCCGCCACCGCACCGGCATCGAGATCCACCCCGGCGCGAAGATCGGCAAGCGCCTGGTCATCGACCACGGCATGGGCATCGTCATCGGCGAGACCGCCGAGATCGGCGACGACTGCCTGATCTTCCACGGCGTGACGCTGGGCGGCACGGGCAAGGACGTGGGCAAGCGCCACCCCACGATCGGCAACAATGTGCTCATCGGCGCGGGGGCCAAGGTCCTCGGCCCGTTCAAGGTGGGCGACAACAGCCGCGTGGCGGCAAACTCGGTGGTTTTAAGCGAGATTCCGCCCGACAGCACGGCCGTCGGCGTGCCGGCGCGCATCATCCGCATCGCCGGGAAAAAGGTCAACTATGTCGGCGACGTGGACCAGGTCAGCGTGTCCGACCCCGTGGGGATGGAGCTGGCCGCCCTGCGCAGGGAGCTGGACGATCTGCTGGCGCTGCACGAAGAGGAAAACCGGGATATCCTGTAATAAGAGAAACACGAGCTGCCAAGAGTATCCTTGGCAGCTCGTGTTTTATTCCACGCTCTCGACCCTGAGGGTGCCGTCCTTCACGCGAAAGCGCACGGTGAGGCCCGCGAAGCTCATCGCGTAGAGACGCTCCGGATCGCTGTGGTAGCGCGGGCGCGGGTCGTTTTCGAGCACGCCGCGCAGCGCCGCGCGCTTGTCCGGCGGGATCGTTTCGAGCGCCGCGGCCGGGAAAACCACTTTCAGCTTCTCCGGCGCGTCGGGCGCAAAGCCGCCCGTCGCCTCTGGCCGGCAATCGGCATAGGGCAGATAGGGCTTGATATCGAAGATCGGCGTGCCGTCCATGAGGTCGGCCCCCGCGACGAGCAGCACCGTGCCCTTCTCCCGCGTCTTCTCCAGGCCGAGCAGCCGCACGCAGCTGAGACCCAGCGCGTTGGGGCGGAAGGGCGAGCGCGTGGCGAACACGCCCAGGCGCGTATTGCCGCCGAGCCGCGGCGGCCGCACCGTGGGCGAGAAGTCCGCGCGCACGTTCTCGGAAAACTGCCAGATCAGCCAGAGATGGGAAAAGCCCTCGATGCCCCGCAGGGCCTCGGGATTGCGAAAGGGCTCTTCAAACACGACCTTCGCGCGCAGCTCCTCGACGATGCCCGCCTGGCGCGGGATACCGAATTTTTCGGGAAAGTCGCTTTCGATATGCGCGATGGGGCGGATCGTGACCTCGTTCATAAATAAGCCCTCAGGGCCGAGACAGCCAGCATCGACACGCCGTTGACGGTCATATGCAGGAAGACCCCGGTCCAGATCGAATCGGTTTTTTCATACACGCGTGCAAGCAGAAAGCCCGCGGGCAGGTATTGCAGCACATACAGCCAGGCCGTCGCATCGCCCGCGGCAAAGGCCCAGATGTGGTAGACCGCGAAGAGCAGCATGCTCGCGCCGTAGGCCGCGGCGCGGCTGTAGCGCCGCAGCAGGCCGAATACGCCGCCGCGGAACATCGGCTCCTCGACCAGCGGCGCGAGGAACACCGCCACCGCCGCCGTTTTCCCCAGATTTTCCCCCGCCATGGAGAAGATGGCGGCGTTATTGGGGTTGTCGGTGTAGCGGACGGCCAGCAGCGCCAGGTTGACCGCCATATTGCACAGCAGCAGCGTGCCGTAGGCCTTCAAAACCTCCAGCAGCACAGCCGGGCCGTAGTCGCACAGCGCGTCGAACTCCCGCCGCCAAAAGCGCCACAAAAGAACGAGCATGTACGCCGCGCCCACGGCGTAATAGATCACATTGATCGTCGCGGAGTCCGCTACGCGGAGGAAGGGCAGCGCGCGGAGCAGGCGCAGCAGCAGGTAGACGTGGACGGGGATATAGGCAAGGGCGGCGATGCGCTCGCGCGCGATCATGGTGCTGGAAAAGCGGTTTTGTTTTTCCGGCATGGTCTCAGCCCCTTGCCTTTCTCTGCAGCTCAAAGAGCAGGTTCATGGCCTCGATGGGCGTGAGGGTGTTCAGATCTGTGGCGCAGAGGATGTCGCGCACCTCGTCGCCGCCGACGTCGGAGAGGGAGATCTGTCCTTCCTCCGTCTTCTTTCCGCCGCCGGTGAGGGCGGCGGCGCCGCCCTCGGTCAGCTCCTTGAGATAGCCCTTGGCCTTGCCGATGACGGCATCGGGCAGACCGGCGAGCTTGGCGACCTCGATGCCGTAGCTGTCATCCGCCGCGCCGCGCACGATCTTGCGCAGAAACACCAGCGTGCCGCCCTGCTTCTTGGCCGTGATGTTATAGTTTCGCACCCCCGCGATCTCGCCCTCAAGGGCGGAGAGCTCGTGATAGTGCGTGGCAAACATGGTCTTGGCGCCGAGACGGCGCTTGTCCGCGCAGTATTCCAGCACCGCGCGGGCGATGGCCATGCCGTCGAAGGTCGAGGTGCCGCGGCCGATCTCGTCGAGGATCAGCAGCGAGGCGGGCGTCGCGTGGGCAAGGATGTTTGCCATCTCGTTCATCTCCACCATGAAGGTGGACTGGCCGGAGGCCAGGTCGTCCGAAGCGCCGATGCGGGTGAACACCCGGTCCACGATGCCGATCTGGGCGCTTTTCGCCGGCACGAAGGAGCCCATCTGCGCCATCAGCACGATCAGCGCCGTCTGACGCATATAGGTGGATTTGCCGGCCATGTTCGGGCCGGTGACGATGGCCACGCGGTCCGTGGTGTCGTTCAGGGTCGTGTCGTTGGGAACGAAAAGAATGTCCTTCATCGTCTGCTCGACGACGGGATGGCGGCCCTCCGTGATGCGGAGCTCCCGGGAAGCGTCCACCTGCGGCATCGTATAGCCGTTGCGCACGGCCACCTCGGCCAGCGAGCAGAGGGCGTCGAGCCGGGCCACGGCGGCGGCGGTGGCCTGCACCCGGTCCACCTCGGCGGCGACGGCGTCGCGCACCTCGCAGAAATAGCGGTATTCCAGCTCGTTGATCCGCTCGCGGGCGGTCAGGAGCGTGGTCTCCAGCTCCTTGAGCTCCTGGGTGAAGTAGCGCTCGTTGGACACGAGCGTCTGCTTGCGGATGTAATCGGCGGGGATATTTTCCTCACCGGCGGATTTGGGCACGTCGATAAAGTAGCCGAAGACCTTGTTGTAGCCCACCTTCAGCTTTTTGATGCCGGTGCGCTCCCGCTCACGCGCCTCCAGTTCGGCCACGAGCCTTGCGCCGTTGTCACGCACGTCGCGCAGGCGGTCGACCTCCTCGGAATAACCGGGGCGCAGCACGCCGCCCTCCCGTACGGAGAAGGGGGGCTCGTCGCAGATCGCCTCGTCGACCCTGCGGCGGATATCCTCCAGCACGTCCATGCCCGCGATCTCCCGCAGCGCAAGGCTGCGGAAGGGGGCAAGCTGTCCGGCAAGGCGCGGCAGCGCCGCGCAGCAGCTGCAAAGCGCGCGCAGATCGCGCCCGCCCGCCGTGCCGTAGACCGTGCGGCCGATGAGGCGCTGCATGTCGCCGATCTC